>LARN01000146.1 GCA_000980495.1 Acinetobacter sp. N54.MGS-139
CGGCGCTCACATCGACACCGTCTTCCCCGCCGGCACGGACTGCAAAGTTCACAGAGACGGAGACGTCTACGCCGCACCCGGAATCTCTGATGACGCTGCAGGCTTAGCCTCCATGCTGCAGGTTATCCGCTGCCTGAACGAAAACAACATTGAAACCGTCGGCGACATCGTCTTCGTCGGCACATTAGGCGAAGAAGGCAACGGCGACTTACGCGGCTGCAAAGCGCTCTTCAAAGAAAAGAACGACTATGACGGCATGATCGCCATCGACTCCGCCAACGTTCACCGCATCCTGCGCGGCGCTGTCGGCTGCAAGCGCTTCCGCATTATTTTCGAAGGCCCCGGCGGGCACAGCCTCCACAAGTTCGGTATCGTCGGCTCTGCTATTCACGGCCTGTCCCGCGCTATCGTCCGTGTTGATGAACTCAAAGTTCCGACCGATCCGAAGTGCACCTTCAACTTCGGCGTAATCAAGGGCGGTACCAGCGTCAACGCCATTGCCGCACGCGCTGAAGCCGAACTCGACATCCGCAGCTTCAATCAGCCCGCGCTCGAAGCTTTCGTTAAGACCGTTCTCGAAACCATTGAAGCCGCCTGCGACGAAGAAAATATGCGCTGGGGTCTTGAAGGCGACGGCATGGTCTCCCTGAAGATCGAACAGATCGGTGACCGTCCTGCCGGCATGAACGCCGATGACGCCTCCGTCATCCAGGCTGCTTACGGTTCTCTCTTGTCCTTAGGCATTTCTTTGGATAAATACACACTGGCCGCAACAGACCAGAACGTGCCTCTTTTCTACGGCCTGCCGGCTACGACGCTCGGCGCCGGCGGCACGGAAGAAAACAACCATGCCCTGTCCGAACGCTGGAATGCTAAAGACGCTTTCCAAGGTCCCCAGGTCGCCTTCCTGACCGCTCTGACTCTTGTCGGCATGAAGGGCGTTTCCGAACCGATCCTTGAGAAAGTCCAGCGTTAATTTACTGTAACATTTCGGAGCTGAATCCAATTCAGCTCTCGACCGAAGCCGGGTTCGCCCGGCTTTTGTTTTGTCCATATAGCGCAAAAAAACCGAGAAAATCGAGATTTTCGCGGGATTTTTATTTGCAAAACTAAAAAAAAACTAATTTTTG
>LARN01000034.1 GCA_000980495.1 Acinetobacter sp. N54.MGS-139
GTGTTGTTTTTTCCGGAAGCGCCGAAGGAGCAGAAGTCGTGAAGCGAGAGTTTGCCGTTGTAGTGCTTGGGTTCGTCGGGCAGACCCTGCCAATCCAGATCAACATTGGTGAGAGAGCCCGAGAGTTTGCGTTCGGCGACGAAATCTTTAAAGGACTGAGGAAGCGGCAGTGACGGCAGCAGTGCCGTCATGCCTTGGAAAACGAGGCTGTTTGCTTTGAAGGAACCGCCGGTAAATTCTTTGCCGTCTCGGTCTAGCTTCAGACTCATATCCAGCGGGGGCAGCTTTTCTCCGGACTCCAATTCAAAGGAGAAGTTTTCTGTGGACAGGCCGTAAGCCTTATCCGACATATTTCCTGAAACTTTGCCCTTAATGAACTTTAGGCGCAGCGGAGCCAAGTCCGGCAGCTGCAGATCGACATGAGACAGAGCGCCGATGAAGCTTGCAGACGACGGAGACCATTTCACAAAATTGGCCCATAAAGAGCCGGAGCCAGTGCCTCTGTATTTGAAGGAGAAGTCGGGCATCCACTTGGCCAGTTCTCCGAAATTAATAAAGTCGGTCTGCGCGTAGAGCTCTGCATCCCAGTCGGCAAGCTTTGACGGATTAAGCGCCGGGGTCTTAAAGAGCGCGCGAACGGTAATCGGAGAAGCGATTTCAGGCGGCAGCGTCAGCGTAAAAGCAAACTGCTTGTCTCTCGAAGAGCCGTTGTAGGCGGCGTTCACATTCTTGATTTCAAGTGTTTTGCCGCTCTTTTGATCGTGAACCAGAATCGTGCCGTCCTTGATTTCCAGAGATTTCTGCTTCAAAAGAAGCATGACGTCGGACGGCAGTTTGGTGGTGAGCGCATGAGTCTCAGTCTCGCCGGACATAAGCTTTTTGAGATTGACCTTTCTACCTAAGACGGAGAAGGACATCGGTGCCAGACGGCGGACTTCGACTTTGGGTTTATTCAAAGTGACGGATTCAAAGACCGGCGCGAGGTTTGTTAAAGAGCTGAGCGAAAGCTTGGCGGTAAGGGATTCAGCCGTAATCGGATCTTTGCCCGGCTCGCCGAGTTCAATGTTTTTAAGCGTGATTTCCGGAGACAGTCCCTGCCAATCAGTGTCCAGAGAGCCGAACTGGACAGGAATATCCAGGACCTGAGAAATCTTGTTCTCGATCTTGGACTTATGTTCGTTCAGGTAAGGTGCAAGGCAGTAACGCGCTCCGAGCCATGCTGCTCCGAGTGCAAAGTAAAGGATGACTAAGAACCAAAGAATGGTTCGCCAGGCATAGCCGAAAAAGCCTTTTTTAGGTTTTGTTGGTGTGGTTGATGTTTGTTGTTCGGAATTGTCCGTCATGCCCCGAATCCTTTAACTTTTTTCTGATCTTCTAAGTATCGCTCAATTTGCCGCGAATAAACTCTAATATTGGAAGATAGACTCATTTTTAGCTTCGAAAAACCATATGTCTGCAGCACTCGAATCCTCTGATCTCCTTCCTAAAGTTCCCAGACTTCCTCTCTCGGAAGTCCCCGAAGTCTCGGCGTATTTCAAAAACACGCTCCGAGCCATGTTCGGAGAAGATGAAGATAAAGTTCGGTCTTATGTCCAGGAAATCACTCAGACGCCCTGGACCCCGGAAAGAATGCGTGAGCGTTTGGCCGGAATCGAAGACGGCGAAGCGCTTAAAAGTGCAATGCGCCGTCTGCGCCGCGACGTGATGATGAATCTTGTTGCACGCGACATTTCCGGATTGGCGAATCTAGAAGAGGTCGTGACCGTGATGTCCGACTTGGCAGAGATCGCGATCGACCGTACGGTTTCCGTCTATGCCAAAGAGTTAGCGAAACGATTCGGTGTTCCGCGCTCCGAGACCGGCGTTCCCCAGGATCTGATTGTGATCGGCATGGGTAAGTTGGGCGGCCGCGAACTGAATGTCTCAAGCGATATTGATCTGATTTTCTTCTATGACTGCGACGGTGAGTGCGGACCGACACCGGAATATCCCACTGTCCGCAAGATCATCAGCAATCAGGAGTTCTACGAGCGGCTGGCAAAGAAGGTCATCCCGGCCCTATCTGAAATTACTTGGGAAGGCTTCGTGTTCCGCGTGGATATGCGTCTGCGCCCGAACGGAGACTCCGGTCCGATCGTGGGTTCCAGCGACATGCTCGAAGAGTACCTGATGACGCAGGGACGCGATTGGGAGCGCTTTGCATGGCTTAAAGGCCGTATCGTCAACGGACCGGTATTTGCCTCCGAAGAAGACTTCAATATCCAAAAGAAAAACATTAACGATATCGTTCGTCCCTTTGTTTACCGTAAATACCTCGATTTCGGAGCAATCAGTTCTCTTACCGATCTGCATGCAAAGATTCGTCTTTCTACTCAGAAACGCGCCTTAGAGAGTCTGAAAGAAGGTCAGAACATTAAGCTCGGACGCGGCGGTATTCGCGAAATCGAGTTCATTGCGCAGACCTTCCAAGTGATTCGCGGCGGACGCAACCCGTTCTTAAGAGAACGCTCTACGCTGAAAGCGCTTCAGGCGCTCGCATCCGAGAATATTCTCGCTAAAGATAAAGCTGAGATGCTCTCGAAGATTTATGTGTTCCTTCGCAATGTGGAGCACGCACTGCAGTACGAAAACGATCAGCAGACACAGCTTTTTGCCGCCGATCCCGAACACAGAAAGAGAATCGCGAGGATGCTGGGCTTTACTGTCGAAGATCTGCAGAAACAGTTAGAGCTTTCGACGGAGTACGTGGCGGCAAGGTTTGATGAGATTTTCCAGACCAAAGAAGAGGTCAGCGAAGAAGACTGGCCGCTCGGCTGGGAGACCGGTTGTGCAGAAGCACTGCCCGGTTTGGCAAAAGTGCTTGAGCGAAACGGTTTTAAAGAAACCGAAGAGCTCTCCCAGCTCATCCTTAACCTTATGTCGCTGCGCGCCTTGAAGCTCATCAACGCGGGTGCCCGGCAGCGTATGGTCACGCTGGTTAAAAACACGGTTGAAGGCAAAAATAAACCCGAGCATTTAAAAATCATCTTCCGCGAAGAGCTTCTGCGCCGCTGCATCAAGTTCTACGAAGTGATCGCGGGTCGTCCGACGTATGTGTCTTTGCTCCTGCAGTATCCGCTGGCGGCAAAGCGTCTGGGCGACGTACTGGGCAGCGGAAAATGGGCGGCCGAATATCTGAATCGCCATCCGCTGCTCTTGGACGAGCTGTGGGATGAACGGCTGAGCCAGATTGACGACTACACTCCGGTGGATTTCTCTTTCTATATCGAACGCACGCGGGCGCGTCTTGCGGATATTCCGGAAGACGATCAGGAAACCCGCATGAACCTTATCCGCGAAGTCCATCACGCCCGTTTGTTCCGGCTGTTCTTGGCGGACATGGCCGGACGATTGACGGTGGAGAGATTGGCCGACCAGCTCTCCGCGCTGGCGGACGCCACACTGGAGATCGTTATGGAAGAAGTGTGGAAGACGGTTCCGGGACGTCACATCGAGCGTCCGAAGTTCGCCATCGTGGCTTATGGAAAACTCGGCGGCAAGGAGCTTGCTTACGCGAGCGACCTTGATCTGGTCTTCTTATTTGAGGATGACGCCCAAGACGCTGAAAAGATCTATATGCGCTTTGCGCGCCGCCTGATTAACTGGCTGACGGCTACGACCGGCTCCGGCGTCCTCTTTGACGTGGATATGCGTCTGCGCCCGAACGGAGAGTCCGGCATGCTGGTCTCTTCTGTGGATAGTTTTGAGAAGTATCAGAAAAATGAAGACGGTACCGGCGCGTGGCTCTGGGAGCATCAGGCATTAACGCGGGCTCGTTATGCAGCAGGCGACCGAGACATCGGTGACAAGTTCGAGAAAATCCGCATCGAAATACTCCGCCGCGAGCGAAACGCCGAAGAGACGAAGGCTGAAGTACTCAAAATGCGCCAGCGTATGCACGACGGCCATCCCAATAAAACGGAGCTTTTTGATGTGAAGCATGACGAGGGCGGCATGGTGGATGTGGAGTTCATCGTTCAGTATTTGGTGCTTCAGTATTCCGCCAAGTTCCCGCAGCTTGTCAACAACTTCGGCAACATCAAGATGCTGGAGATGGCGTCTGACGCCGGCCTGATTCCGAAAGACCTGGCGCTCGAAGTGTCGGCTATTTATCGCAAGTATCGGCGCATTCAGCACGAGTTCCGGCTGAACTCTCCGAGCGTGCCGGTGCGTGTTCCCAAAGAAGAGTTTGCGGACGATGCGGCGAAGGTTCGTGAGCTCTGGTCGCTCGTTTTTGGTCCGTCCGAAGGTCAGGAGGCATAAAAGGACCTAAGCTAAAAGGCAGTTTGAATCTTCTTAGCTTATGAGTCTCGCTGCTTCCGACTACCGTGCTCCTTGGTGGCTGCCCGGCGGCCACCTGCAAACCATTGTGCCTGCCGAACTGTTTCCGAAGGCCAAGGTGATCTATCGCCGTGAGATTTGGAATACGCCCGATGACGACATCATTGCCGTGGACTGGTCGACGCCGGAACCCATTGATCCGAAGGCGCCGATTATGGTGCACATCCACGGTCTGGAAGGGTCTTCCAACAGCCACTATGCCCGTGCGCTGATGGCGCGCTGCGGTCAGGAAGGCGTGCGCGGTGTGGTGATTCACTACCGGGGCTGCGGCGGCGTCACCAATAAGAAGCTTCGTGCTTATAACGCAGCCGATGCCGAAGAGCTGGATTGGGAGTTTGCGCGGCTGCGCGAACTCTACCCTGAAGCTCCG
Source organism: Acinetobacter sp. N54.MGS-139 (assembly GCA_000980495.1). GTDB lineage: Bacteria > Pseudomonadota > Gammaproteobacteria > Burkholderiales > Burkholderiaceae_F > Parasutterella > Parasutterella gallistercoris. The sequence continues at coordinate 4,751 of LARN01000034.1, forward strand.
ATCTATGCGATGGGCGTCTCGTTGGGTGCCAATAATCTGCTCTTTTGGGCCGGTACCCGAGGCGAGGATGCCGCAAAGCTGGTCTCGGGCATCGCTGCGGTCTGTTCGCCTCTGGATTTGGTGGGCTCGAGCTATGTTATTCGTAAAGGATTCAGTCGGATTTATGACTTGAATTTCATCTCGACGATGAAGAAAAAAGCGCTCGCCAAAGCCAAGCGTTTCCCGGGTGTCTTAGATGTCGAGAAAATAAAGAAGATTCGCTGGCTCTGGCAGTTTGACGATCTTTTTACGGCGCCGGTTTTCGGCTATAAGGACTACATGGACTATTGGACGAAATGCTCGAGCAAGCCGCATTTAGGCGGCATCCGGCTGCCGACGCTGGTCTTGAATGCAAAGAACGATCCGATCGTGGGATACGAAGTTTTACCGAAGATTGATGAAGTTTCTAAGTTTGTGACGTTAGAATATCCTGCTGAGGGCGGCCATTGCGGGTTCCCTCGCAAACCGAACGAAGGAAGCCTCGGATTTCTGCCGACACGCACCTTCGATTTTTGTTTCCGCGGCCGCTGAATGTATCTAATTTTCCCCCGGTATGTGCAGCCGGAAACGGAGTTGAAATGCCTTTAAGAAGTACCAAAGACTATTCAGTCGGAATCCTCTACTTTATCCTCTTTATTCTGACCATCCCGGCGATGAACTGGGTGGTGATGAATGTCGGCACGGTTTGTACCGCCGATGGCCCCTGTTTGATTCCGGTTTGGCCCGGCATCATGGCTCCGAGCGGCGTGCTTATGGCCGGCGTAGCACTGGTGCTCCGCGACGGACTGCAGGCCAAGCTTGGTGTTCGCTGGTCGCTTTACGCCATCATTATCGGCGCAGCGCTGTCCGCACTTTTTTCCGAACCGTCCCTGGTCTTGGCTTCCGTGATGGCTTTCTTCTTCTCCGAATTGGCTGACCTCGTGGTCTACACGCCGATGCGCAAGAAATGGCCGGCTTGGGCCATTATGGCAAGCGGTTTGGTGGGCTCTATGGTCGACAGCGCCATCTTCCTTTCTCTGGCTTTCGGCTCCATTGAATTTATCTTCGGACAGGTACTGGGCAAGTTCTGGATGTCTCTTGCCGTAGCTTTGCTTATCGGGTATCTTCATAGCCGCCGCGCTAAAGCGGTTCAAGACGAAATCCTTTCCCGTTAAGAATTAAGAAGATATGACTGAAAAGAGCCCGAAGACCGCGGTACTCCTTATTAACCTCGGTTCTCCTGATGAACCGACTGCTTCGGCGCTCAAACCCTATCTGCGGGAGTTTCTCTCCGATCGACGGGTTGTCGATTTAAATCCGATTTTTTGGCAGACGCTGTTAAATTTGGTCATTCTGCCGCGCCGCAGTCCCAAGTCCGCCGCGCGTTATGCGCAGGTTTGGATGAAAGAGGGTGCGCCGCTGAAGGTCTACACCGATCGCATCGCCGATAAGCTGCGTCAGCGCCTGCAGGAAAAGGCCGTTGATGCCGATGTGTTTGTCGGCATGCGTTACGGCAATCCTTCGCAGGTCGAAGTTTTTAAAGCGATTCACAACGAGCACGGTTTTGACCGTGTCCTCGTCCTCCCGCTTTATCCGCAGTATTCCTCCTCGACGACGGCCTCTGTTTCCGACGCCGTCTCGAAAGCTATGCAGCAGATGAAGAGCCACCCGAAGGTGCGCTTCATCCGCGACTATCACACGCATCCCCTGTACATTAAAGCGCTTGCCGATCAAATTCGCGAGCATTGGGCAAAAGTCGGTCCGCTCGGCGAGAAGGACCGATTGATGCTGTCTTTCCACGGCATGCCGGTCCGCTACTGCAGGGAAGGCGATCCCTACCCGAAACAAGTTCGCGCAACGGCTGACCTCCTGATCAAGGAACTCGGGGCGGACCCGACAAAGGTAGTGCTTTCCTACCAGTCCCGTTTCGGTAAGGAAGAATGGTTAAAGCCTTACTCGGACGACACGGTTCGCGAACTCGTCGGAGAGGGCATTGAACGATTAGACGTTATCTGCCCGGGATTTCATACCGACTGCCTCGAGACGATTGAAGAAATCGGCCTGGAGCTCAAGGAGACTTGGCAGAAAGCAGGCGGCCAATCCTTCCACTACATTCCTTGTCTGAATGATTCCGAGGCTTCCGTTTCGCTGGTTGAGAGCATCGTCGAAGACGAACTTCGTCACTGGCCGGAATAATTTTGTTACTTTTTTCGCTTGAAAAAACGAGCTAAGGGAAAACCCTTTGGTTTTCAAGCGCTAGGCGGGTGTTATTCCCGTATATCGTTTAATTTGCTACAGATTTTCTCTTCCTGATTTGCTTAATTCGGGTGATGTCGGCTCTTGAAAGGATGGGCTGTTCTCATAATGTCATTCATCAAAGGTTGAAAAAAGGATCGGGCGACCCCATATCAACCATTAAAGGGTTCGGGACAACCGGACCCCGATTTCTGAAAAAAACTTGAGGACAGTTAATGCAAGAAAACGAATTAAAGAACGGACAGAACGTCCCACCTCAGGACGAAGCAGCCCAGCAGGCTCCGGCTGAAGCTCCGGAACTTCCGGATCTGGATCTCTCTGCTGAATTAGCTAAAGCACAGGCCAAGGCCGCAGAAAACTACGACCTTTATGTACGTGCCGTTGCCGAAGCAGACAACACCCGCCGCCGCGCCTCTGAAGATGTTGCTAAAGCCCGTAAATTCGGCATTGAAAAATTTGCAGAGTCTATGCTGCCGGTCGTAGACAGCATGGAAAAAGCGCTAGAAGCGTCCGCAAATGAAAAAGGCCCCTTCAAAGAAGGCCTTGAGATTACCTACCGCCAGCTGCTGAGCGCACTGGAGCATAACGGGATGAAGTGTGAGAACCCTGTGGGTCTTAAATTTGATCCCAACACAATGCAGGCGATAACAATGGTGAAAGATCCTGCAGTCCAGCCGGGCTGCGTCGCAACAGTGTTCCAACGCGGTTGGAAGATTGCCGATCGAGTTCTTCGTCCGGCGATGGTGGCAGTCGCGCAGTAAGACTTGTTTTTTCAGGAAACGACTCAATATAGAAACTTAACAGCGGGCAGCCCTTCTGCCGGCAAGTGAGGAAATTTAAAAATGGCAAAAATTATTGGTATTGACCTTGGTACAACAAACTCCGCCGTTGCGGTTGTTGAAGGTGACAAGGTCCGTGTGATCGAAAACAGCGAAGGTGCTCGCACCACACCTTCCGTCGTTGCATATCTTGAAAAAGAAGTGCTTGTCGGCGCTCCTGCTAAACGTCAGGCTGTTACGAATCCTGCCAACACACTTTTCGCGATCAAACGTTTGATCGGCCGTCGCTACGACGATAAAGAAGTTCAGAAAGACATCAAACTGATGCCTTACAAGATCATCAAGGCTGCCAACGGCGACGCCTGGGTTCAGGTTCTCGGCGACAAGGATCTGGCTCCGCAGCAGGTTTCTGCTGAAATTCTTCGTAAGATGAAGAAGACCGCCGAAGACTATCTCGGTGAAGAAGTTAAGGAAGCCGTTATTACGGTTCCGGCTTACTTCAATGACTCCCAGCGTCAGGCTACTAAGGACGCCGGTAAGATCGCCGGTTTGGATGTCCGCCGTATCATTAACGAACCGACAGCTGCTGCTTTGGCTTTCGGTCTTGATAAAGGCGGCAAGGGAGATCGTAAGATCGCTGTCTATGACCTGGGCGGCGGCACATTCGATATCTCCATCATCGACTTAGCCGATGTTGACGGTGAAAAACAGTTTGAAGTTCTGTCCACCAACGGCGATACATTCCTTGGCGGCGAAGACTTCGACCAGAGAATCGTTGACTACGTCATCAAAGAATTCAAGAAGGACACAGGCATTGACCTGAGTCAGGACGTTCTGGCTCTGCAGCGTTTGAAAGACGCCGCTGAAAAGGCCAAGATCGAGTTGTCCAGCCGTCAGGAAACAGAAATCAACCTGCCTTACATCACTGCTGATGCAACAGGTCCGAAACATCTGAACATCACACTGACACGTTCTAAGCTCGAAAGCCTCTGCGAAGATCTGATTGAAAGAACAATCGAACCTTGCCGCAAGGCCCTGAAGGATGCCAACGCTACTGTTGAAGACATCTCCGACGTTATCCTCGTCGGCGGTCAGACACGTATGCCGGCTGTTCAGGAAGCTGTTAAGGAATTCTTCAAGAAGGATCCGCGTAAGGACGTGAACCCGGATGAAGCCGTTGCTATGGGTGCTGCTATTCAGGGCGCTGTTCTGTCCGGCGACCGCAGCGACGTTCTGCTTCTCGACGTTACACCGCTTACCCTCGGTATTGAAACTCTGGGCGGCGTGATGACTCCGATGATCAAGCGCAACACCACGATCCCGACAAAGCACTCTCAGGTGTTCTCTACTGCCGAAGACAATCAGCCTGCTGTAACCATTAAGGTTTACCAGGGCGAACGTGAAATGGCAGCAGACAACAAGCTGCTTGGCGAATTCAACCTTGAAGGCATCGCTCCGGCTCCGAGAGGACTGCCGCAGATCGAAGTGACATTCGATATTGACGCCAACGGTATTCTTCATGTTTCCGCTAAGGATAAGGCTACCGGCAAGGAAAACCAGATCACGATTAAGGCTAACTCCGGTTTGAGCGACGCCGATGTCGAAAGAATGGTTGCCGATGCTGAAGCCAACAAGGAAGAAGACCGCCGCCGTGCCGAACTGGCTCAGGCTCGCAACACAGCCGAATCCAGCATCCATCAGGTTCGCAAGACCCTGAAGGACCTCGGTGAAAAGGTTGACGGCGCTGACCGTGCTGCCTGCGAAACTGCGATCAACGACCTTGAAGAAGCTGTTAAGGGCGAAGACAAGGATCTGATCACAAAACGTACTGACGCTTTGATGGCTGCTGCTCAGAAGATCGGCGAAAAGCTGAATCAGCAGCAGGCTCAGCCGGGTGCTCAGCAGGAAGCTCCGAAGTCTCAGAAGAAAGATGACGACGTTGTCGATGCCGACTTCAAAGAAGTCTAATTCTGAAACTTGTTAGACTGTAACTAACGTAAATGAGGCCGTTTCCGTAAGGTTGCGGCCTCATGGCGTAGATAAAGAGACAAAATTTAAGGGTTTTTACCCGATAACCGAATTCCGTAAAGAATGGCTGACGAAGAAGATTTTGATTATTACGAGGTACTGGGAGTCACCCGTACTGCTACTCAGGAAGAGATCAAGAAAGGTTATCGCCGCATGGCGATGAAGTATCACCCTGACCGCAACAAAGGGGACAAGCATGCCGAAGAAAAATTCAAACAAGTAGGCGAAGCCTATGAAGTGCTGAAGGACGAGCAAAAGCGTGCGGCATATGACCGCTACGGCCGTTCTGCATTCAACGGCGGCGCCGGCGGCGCCGGTGCCGGCGGATTCGGCGGGTTCGGAGGTTTTGATGCATCTCAGTTCGGCGATATGGGCGATATTTTCTCCGAGATTTTCGGCGGAGGACACGCCCGCAGCTCCGGACAGAATAAGCAGATGTTCCGCGGTGAAGATCTGATTTATGACCTCGATATCACGCTTGAACAAGCCGCAGAAGGCTACAAGACAAAGATTAAGGTTCCCTCCTGGAGCAAGTGCACAGCTTGCGGCGGATCCGGTGCAGAAAAGGGCACGAAGGTAGAAACCTGCCCGACCTGTCACGGCAGCGGTTATGTCCGCGCCGGCGCCGGCTTCTTCCAGATTCAGCAGACCTGTCCGCGCTGCCACGGAACCGGCAAGTACATTCCTCATCCCTGCCACAAGTGCCACGGCACCGGTATGCAGGAAGAGAAGAAAGAACTCGAGATTACGATTCCCGCCGGTGTGGATGACGGCAACCGTATGCGTATTCCCGACCGCGGATCGCCCGGACAAAACGGCGGCCCCGCAGGCGATCTTTACATCCGCATTCGCATCAAGCCCCATGACATCTTTGAACGTGACGGGCAGGATCTGCACATGGAGATGCCCATGAGTTTTGTGACGGCGGCGCTCGGAGGTGAACTCGAAGTCCCGACGTTAACGGGCAAAGCCACATTGCGCATTCCCGAGGGGACTCAGTCCGGAAAGACCTTCCGCTTGAGAGGCCACGGCATCCGTAGTGTTCGCAATGCTGAGAAGGGCGACCTGTACGTTCATACCACTGTGGAGATTCCGGTAAATATGACGACTGAACAGAAGGACATCCTGAGACAGTTCGATGCGTCGATCAATCACAGCAAGAAAGATCATCACGCGCCGGAAAGAAAAAGTTTCTTCGAAAAGCTCGGCAAGCTCTTCAAGTAATTCGCCTCTGAATTAATAATTCAATCCCGATTTTGACTTACCCGTTGAAGTCGGGATTTTTTCATCATCAAAAAATTTTTGTGAAAAAGATTTGCAGACTAAATTCGATTCAGAACACCGAAATCATGGGTGAAATCAGGCGTTAGGTGTCTAAAACCTCCGTTGATCGATTTCCGTCCCAAGAGAGATATTAGGGCAACTATTCCTCTTTTGTAGACTATAGGACAAATACTGTGGAGCATGAGTTTACTTATGAGAAGGCCTTCGTTTGAGGTATTCTCACATTTGTCGACGAAAAAAAATACATAACACATCATGCTGAATCGAACAATCCTCAGCCTTATATGCATCTTAGGCCTCATATCCTGTTTAACCGCATGTAATGACAAAGAAGCAGTCAAGCAGAAAGTTCAAGCCATCCAAGTAACAACGCTTAAAGCCGAACCTACCACTCAGCCGTATGTGGCCGAAGTGTTCGGGCAGACGGAAGGTTCTAAAGCCGTGATTGTTTATCCTCAAGTGACTGGTCCCGTGCTGCAGCGGCACTATGCTGAAGGACAGAGCGTCAAACAAGGCGATGTGCTCTTTACGATTGATCCGGCACCTTTCGATGCCGCTAATCAGAGCGCAGAAGCGTCGGTTATTCAAGCGCAGGTGGAACTGAAACAGGCGGAGAGAGAAGCCAAGCGATTTGCAGCTTTGCGCAAAGTTAATGCTGTAAGCGAAAAAGAATATTCAGACCGCATCAGCGCCTTGGAGTCCTGTAAGGCAAATCTAGCGGCAGCAAAGGCTAAAGCGCTGCAAACCAAAATTCAACTTGATTACACGTCGGTTAAAGCGCCTGTGAGCGGAATTGCCGGCAGGTCTTTAATCAATCCCGGAACACTGGTAACCGCCAACAATTCGGCCTTAACTGATATTACACAGGATGATCAACTTAAGGCTCGCTTTTCTTTAAGCGATAATGATCTGCACGGATTCACGATCACCGAAGACTCTCCAGTGAGTGTGGTGCATGAGAAAACAGGCGTGGAAGTTCCTGCGCGCATTAATTTTGCCGCTACTCAAATCGATCCTCAGACGGGTACCCGTTCGCTAAGCGCGGAGATTGAACGTTCTGCTGAGCTGCTTCCGGGACAATACGTGACGATCCGTTTGACGCTCGGCACACAGAAGGGCGTTTATCTGATTCCTCAATCGGCGGTGCGCCAGCTGCCCGACGGAACTTACAGCGTCTATTTATACAAAGACGGTGTCGCGAGGGCTCAGTCTGTGACGGTGGGTCGCTGGTCAGGCAAAGATTGGATTATCACCTCCGGCCTCAAATCCGGAGATCTTGTGATCATTGATCAGATCCAGAAACTCAGAGACAAGGCCAAGGTGGCCTTAAACCAAGACAAGAAAACCGCTTCAAAGCCGACTGAAAAATAACTTGCGATAGGTGAACCGAAATGCTTTCTCAATTCTGTATTCGGCGGCCGATTTTCGCATCTGTCATGTCGATTTTGATCGTGATTGCGGGTCTGCTCGCAGGACGTGTCCTGCCGATGGGCCAATATCCTGACATCACGCCGCCGGTTGTTTTTATTTCAACTTCTTATGAAGGGGCTGACGCACAGACATTGGCTAAGACAGTTGCTGCGCCAATCGAGGATCAGCTCTCCGGTGTTGAAGGCCTGCTTTATTACGAAACTTCCATCCGTTCGAACGGAAATGTTCGTATTACCTGCACGTTCGAAGTCGGTACAAATCCGAACGACGCGATGCTGGAGATCAATAACCGCGTGCGATCTGCAGAAAGACGGTTGCCGGAAAGCGTTCGACAGAACGGCGTGAACGTCCGTAAGCGCAGCGAAGAAACGCTGATGATCGTGCCGTTTTATTCTCCGAATGGCACTCTAAAACCGATTCAGCTCGCTGACTACGTGAATCTGAACGTAGTGGATGCAATCAAACGCGTCCCCGGCGTCGGTGACGCAGACGTTTTCGGTAACGCACAAAGCGCGATGCGTATTTGGCTGAATCCGAAGAAAATGGCTCAGCTCGGCATTACGGCTATCGATGTGCGCAAAGCGATCGAAGAGCAGAACAATCAGTACGCTGCCGGTAAAGTCGGTACGTCTCCGACGACTGATGATCAGCAGCTGGTTTATACGATTCGCACAAAAGGTCAGTTGCTGACACCGGAAGAGTTCGGCAATATCACCGTCCGTTCGCGCGGTGCTGACGGTATTGTTCGCATTCACGACATTGCCCGGGTCGAAGTCGGAAACCGCAGTTATGAGGCATACAACCAATTAAACGATGTTCCGAGCGTTACGTTTGCTGTTTACCTGCAGACAGGCGCTAACGCCATGCAGACGGCTGTGGATGTCAAAAAGCGGCTTCAGGAGCTCTCCAAGAACTTCCCGGATGATATCGCTTATGTGATCACGGACGATAACTCAAGATTCGTCGAGGCTGCCCTTAATGAGGTGGTTCAAACCTTACTGGAAGCCGGTCTTCTCGTGCTTTTGGTTGTGTATCTTTTCCTGCAAAATTGGCGCGCGACCCTTATCCCGATGCTTGCTGTGCCGGTTTCCTTGATCGGTACCCTTGCAGGTCTATGGGCTCTGAATTTCTCTCTTAATACGTTGACGTTATTTGCGATGACGCTGGCCATCGGTATTGTGGTGGACGATGCGATCGTCGTGCTTGAAAACGTCGAACGTATTATGGAGACGGAAAAGCTCAACGCTTTCCAGGCTTCTCAGAAGGCCATGAAAGAAGTAGCCGGAGCTCTGGTGGCTATTGTGCTGGTGCTGAGTACGGTTTTCACACCGGTCGCGTTCTTAGGTGGTATCGCCGGTGAGCTGTATCGTCAGTTTGCGGTGACCATCGGTGTTTCTGTTGTGCTCTCCGGCTTCGTGGCGTTAACGCTGACGCCGGCTCTGTGTGCTATTTTGCTCAGAAACAAGAGCAAGCCTTTCAAAATCTTCCGGCTCTTTAACGACGGCTTTGAGCGCTTCAAGCTGAACTACATCAAGGGTGTGTCCTTTAATCTTCGCCATCGCTGGTTTACGGCCGCGATTCTTGTCGCTGTTACCGTCGGATGCTGGGAGTTCCTGCAGATCGTTCCGACTTCTTTCGTTCCTCGCGAAGACCAAGGCATTTTGCGCGTGGCGATTCAGCTGCCGGAAGGCGCGACTCTGAACCGTACCGGTGTGGTGGTCACAGACTTGAGTCGAGAAATCCGCAAGATCCCCGAAGTTGAGAACGTTACTGCATTGGTGGCAAACGATACGATCGCAAACGATACGAAATCCAATGCCGCTTCCCTGATTGTTCAGTTAAAACCCTGGGATCAGAGAACGCGCAGTGCAGAAACGATTCGCCGGCAGCTTCAAACGCTGGTGAACGCACGCACGGATGCCGTGGGTCAGGCTGTGAATCCGGCGCCGATCCGCGGCCTGGGTCGTGCCGGCGGTTTGGACTTCTATATTCAATCCCGAGAATCGGACAATCCGCTTGAACTGCAGCAAGTGGCCGAAGATTTCCGACAGCGTTTGGTTGCAAAACCTGAAATCAGTTCGGCCCGCTCGATGATTCAGGCGGATGCACCTCAGCTCTACCTTACGGTTGATGAGGCTAAGGCTCTGGCAATGGACGTGGCTATTTCGGACGTTTATGACACGCTCGGATATTTCATGGGCGGCAAGTACGTCAACGACTTTACGCGTATTGGAAAAATCTTCCGCGTCATTATTCAAGCCGATGCTCCGTACCGCATGACACCGGACTCCTTAGGTGAGCTTTATGTCCGTTCTGATACCGGGAAGATGGTTCCTCTTTCGACGTTGGCCCATGTGGAACGCACTTCAGGCCCGGAATCGTTGAAACGAGAAAACGGTTTCTTGGCTGCGTCTATGAACGTTAATGCCGCGCAGGGCTATTCCACAGGAGACGTCATTCGAACCGTGGACACCGAAAGCCAATATTTGCCGAGCGGCTATTATGTGGATTGGACGGGTCAGGCTTTCCACGAAAAACGTATCGGAAGTTCTTCTGCCGCTGCGTTTGCTTTCGGCTTGATCATCGTGTTCCTGATTCTGGCCGCGCAGTTCGAACGCTGGTCGCTGCCGATTGCCGTCGTAATGGCAGTGCCTTACTCAGTCTTAGGAGCACTTGTAGCGACGTATTTCCGCGGCTTCTCGAACGATATTTACTTCCAGATCGGGTTGCTTGTGCTGATTGGTTTGACAGCTAAGAACGCCATTTTGATTGTGGAGTTTGCAGCTCAGAAGATGGAGGAGGGCCTCGAAGCCAGACAAGCTGCGCTCGAAGCTGCGAAACTTCGTCTGCGTCCGATCGTGATGACCTCTATGGCTTTCATCTTGGGTGTCATTCCTCTGGCCACAGCAACCGGCGCCGGTGCAGCTGCTCGTCAGTCCATGGGTACCGGTGTCTTAGGCGGCATGCTGGCAGCCACGTTTATCACGACGTTCTTTATTCCTGTCTTCTTTACGTGGTTTGTGTCTAAGAAGATAAAGACTCGTCGGTGAGTTAGGTGATTCGGTCGTCCAGTTCGATGCGGACGACCTTTTGATGCCGAACTAACTAATAGTGCTTTTACAGGCCCAACGCGCAATATTAATAAAAAAATCGAATAGAACCCTCATAAATTTCTAATAATTCTATGAATTTATTATCAAAATTATTTGCCTTATATCG
>LARN01000028.1 GCA_000980495.1 Acinetobacter sp. N54.MGS-139
TCGTTCTAAAGAAGAGCTTGTCAATCACATTAACCGTTGGATCATGCAAGTGAATGCGGAACCGGTGATCTACCGCTGGAAATGGAAGCTTGAAGACATTGAGTCCGCATTTGCTTAATTGATAACGTATTTATAGATTGAACTACTAGACCTTCATCTTCAGAAAGGTCATAGGCTTCTTTGATGAGTTCAAGATTAGCCGCAAAACCTTTCGGGTAAAAACCGTGCAAATCAATTTCTTTCTTGATATCGCGATAAACCTTTTTCATGGAAGACGGAGGATTATTGATGCGCTTTCCAAGCTCTGTCTTCACAGACTTATAACGTCGAAAAACACTGTCTCCAGAATCATCAAATATATCTCTGTCGCCTTCTTCTGTATCATTGCGCGCGTTAAGTTCCGAAACGTCATTTTCGATTTCCTGCTGCCACGCCTGGACCACTCGAATATTTGCCATCTCCTGCACATCATCGAGTTCCAAGGATTTATAGGCGGAGAGTTCGATCAAAATCTTGGACGTCCAGTATTCAACACATAAGGTTCCTTGTACTTCCGAATTCGGAATAGAACGAAGACGGTTGTCGGTAAACATTTTCTCAAAGACGCTTGTTCTTCTGCGAGGCATTTTTGTTCTCCTTCTATGTTGTTATTTTTGCATTTAACGCGAAAGAAATTGACGCAGTAAAACCGATTAAAATAAAAATCAATACGCGCCTTGCGACAGAAATTTGATCTTGGAGGGCCTAAGGATGGGAAGAAAACACGACAAAAAAGAAGAAGCATCGATCATTTTGGAGATTCTTAATCGAATCCCTTTAAGCAAACGTTTTGTCTCTGTGGACGACATTCTCAACTCTTTGGCTTCCGCAGAAATTGATGTCAGCAGACGATCTCTGCAGCGTTACTTGAAGCAAATGTATGACTGCGGCAAATACGGTTTGGTGCGCGACAACCGAGGAAATGCTTACGGTTACCGAAGAGAGCGAACAGATTCCATCACCGACAGTATTCATTTAAAACCAAATGAATGTCTGCTCCTGAGAATCGCGCAGGAACATATGAAGTATCAGATTCCGGGAACGGTCCTCAAATCGTTGGGATTCTTATTTGATGCCGCTTCCGAAATGCTCAAAGAAAAAGGTTCGAACGCCAAAGAAAATCAATGGCTCAACAAAGTCTGCGTCATTTCATCCTCAATTCCTCAGATGCCTTCAAAGGTTCTTCCGAGAATCTTTGATGCCGTTTCCGAAGCTCTGTATTCGGAGAAGAAACTCAGAATCGAATACACCAACATGAACGGCAAAACCACGAGTGCTGTCGTCTCTCCGCTTGCACTGGTCCAGCAGGATGTCCGACTCTACTTAATTTGTCAGTTCGATCATTTTGACAATGTCGTCCATCTGGCTCTTCACCGGTTCAAAAAAGCAGAAGTCACCTCTTTTGATGCTCATCGACCCGAAGACTTTAATCTTCAGTCTTACATCCACGACCGCCACTTTAATTACAGCAACGGAGAATGGGTGCACTGGATTCTTGAATTCAAGAGCGATGTCACCGCAAAGAATCTGGAAGAAACGCCCTTCAACACTTCTCAAAAACTGACTCGAAAAGAAGACGGAACCTGGCACTTAGAAGTCGACATCCAAGACTCCAGAATGCTGGACGGCTGGGTCGCCATGTGGAAGAACGACGCCCAGATAACACTCAGTCAAAAAGAATATTTAGAAAGAGAAACGGACGAAGACGGGGAATAACCAAAACCGGAGAGTTTTTCTCCGGTCTGAAGCGCTTTTCAAACCTGTTAAGGATTGCGAACGTCCGTTATGGATTCATCGACCTCGCTTAGGCGTTCCAGCAGATTTCGATTAATTTCAAGGAGCTTCTTGTATGCAGCGCGTGTCTTAAACAAGTCAATAATGTTTTCGATTCGGCGCTGAGCGATGTACGGAGAAATCGGCCGCTGAATGTAGTCAGCTACGCCCAACGAATAAGCCCGATGCACGACATCATGTTCTAAGGATGCCGTAATCAAAAAGACGGGAATGCTCTCAACTAATCCCTCCTTGATCGCCTCTTCCAAAAAGGCTAAGCCATCCATCTCAGGCATGACATAGTCAAGAAGGATGGCACAGATGTCGTCTTTCTTCTTTCGAAGAATGTCCAGAGCCTCAGGACCGCTTTCGGCAAATTCGATCTCGTGACTTTGAGAGAACATGATAGACAGGACGTCTCGATTCAGTTCGACGTCATCCACAATCAAAATTGTATTTTTAGCCTGACCCATTTCGTTCTCTCTTTCCCCAACCTATAAAGCCGGACGGTTGGCTGTGCATAAGAAAATACCTTGTGTCTGATCTCTCCTTAAGTCTTCTCAAACAACGATGTCATCACGACTTTTGCTGAAAGAAAACTCTTAGGGAGCGGCTCAGCGGATCAAATTTTGATCCGGCTGTCCTCAAACACAGTTGTTGATAATAACATCTTAATGTTGTGTACTAACGAACTGAAATCCTTGTTTTTCCTAAGGTTGGGCAATTCGCAGAGAATAAAAAAATTAGGCTAAAATAAAGGAGGCCTCGCAAGAGACCTCCTGAGTTCATTCTTCTTTCGAAGAAAGACTGTTCAGCAGAAATTACTGAGCTTTGGCAAGAGCAGCGTTAACACCGGCAAGGATACCCTTGGAGGAGTTTGTTGCTCCGGCAATGGTTTCAACGCCTTTGGTGCCGTTCTTCTTAATGATTTCAGGGATCATGTTGTCGATCGGGGCCTGAATGATCATGTCGGTTTCAGTGTGTTTGAGGACCTTAATATCGGCAATCTTGCCGCCTTTGATAACGACGGAAACATCGATCTTACCGTGGTTACCATCGCCCTGACCTTCGTATGTGCCGTCTTTGTAGGCAGCAGAAGCAGCGGTCATCAAGCAGAAGCTGGCGAGCAAGAGAACGAGTTTTTTCATCGGATTTAACTCCATTAAAAATAAAATAATTTTTAAGCAGACCGTCAATAAAACTTGACGAACGTGTTTATTCTATGGAAAAAGAAAGGCGCTAAACGAAAAACAACGCTCATTTTGACTTTAACTTGCATTATTAGTGTTACCACTTATTAGTTGCAATTCGGCCCCGTTACTTTTGTTAACAGGCTCCGAAGCTGACTAAAAAAACTAGCCGCTTTTCTACCAGGCGCCCATCCACGTGACCAGCAAAGCGTTGATCAAGTCGATCAGGAATGCTCCCACCAAACTAATGATGAGCCATGCCCTCGGGCTTGAGCCGTATTTCTCGGCAATGGCCTGCATATTGGCCAAACCGTTGGCGGTTGATCCCATCGAGAAACCGATACCGCCGGCGCACAGCATCACAGCATCGTAGGTCTTGCCGAAAATAAAGAACATCACCCAGGCAAACACCACCATAAGAATGGTTTGTCCTGCAAGAATAATCATGAGCGGAAGTGCCAAATTTAAAAGTTCATGCAGCTTCAGTCCGTTAATAGCCATCGTCACGAACAAAACTAAGCTAATTTCGGCTATTGCGTTCATACCCTTGCCTTCGACCGTGTATTTGCCCGAGAAGTCTCCGACGTTTCTGACGATAGCCGCCACAATCATGGATCCGATGTAAGCGGGCAGCGTAATGTACTGTCCCATATATTGAGACAGAACGGCACCCAAGCCCATGCAGATAGCCACAATCGTTCCCGCTTTCAGAAGCTGAGGCGTATAGGTCGGTTCTTTTTCTCCTTCTACAACTGCGGTTTCCAGATCTTCAGGAATATGGAGTTCCGGCTCAGGATTGTCCACTTCCTTCGGAGTCAGTACCTTGTATTTGCGGATAAGCCATTCGGCAAACGGTGCTCCGATCAATAAAGCCACCACCATACCGAAGGTTGCAGCAGTAATGGCGACCGCCGTTCCGCCCTGAACGCCGTAAGTCTGTTCAAAATAAGGCCCGAAAGCTGCCGAGGTGCCCAAGCCGCCCATCATGGAAACGGAACCCGCCAGCAGACCGTAATGGAAATCCAAGCCCATCATCTCTGCCAAGCCCATGCCCAAGAAGTTTTGCAGTACGCAGAGGATCGTAATGACAAACAAGAACGACACTAAAAGCTTGCCGCCTTCCGTGACGATTTTCAGACTGGCCGACAGACCGATCGTCGTAAAGAAAGCGAGCATCAGCAAAGTCTGGAGAGAGGTGTCGAAATTAACCTGCATGAGGCGGAAATACTCCAAGCAGGAGAGCACCAGTGCGACAAGCATGCCGCCCACCACCGGGCTCGGCACCGAGTACTTTTCCAAAAGCGGGACTTTTTTACGCAGCCAAGCCCCGAAATAATAAGTCACCGCCGCAATCGCTACCGCCTGAATTGCCGACACGTTGACAATCAGCATCCCGTCTGAAGAGTTCATTGTTCGAGTTTCCTTATTTTTCAACTAGAAACAATTATCTTCATTCATGGCCCGTATTTTGCTTGTCGCTCGATAAGGTTTCCCGTCTTGAGAACTCAAAGAGAAAAATTTTCCGGCGCTGTCCTCTTTTATCCTGTTATAGAGAACAAAAATTCGTTATTTCATACGAAGGCGTTACTGCGCATTAGTTCTATCGATCAATACAATTCGGCCGACCTGATTTTTATCAGAGCGGGCCGATCGAGTGTTAGGCAGGGAGCTTTTTGTCCGGTGATTTGGACGCCTTCTTTTTCGGCTGCGGAGCCACTTGCTCAATGATGTACCTCCAGGTCGCCTCTTTGGTTTCTTTATCTAATGAGTCAAAGCCCATCTTGTGCGTAAAGAAGAAACCTTCAAAGGCCATAATGGCTGTCAGAAGCTGCGGTGTTTTGATCGGGGAATCCTGGACCATCTTAAAGACCTTGGCGTACCAGTCATGGAACGGCTTCAATGCGTCCGGCTCGTGCAGGAGAAGCGCCAACAGCGCAACACCGAGAACGGCATAGCCGCCGTCATCTTTATCGAAGTCCTCATACCAAGAGGCGTACCCAAGAATCAAAGGTTCCTCTGAGTTCTGATACTTGCCCATGTGGGCGTTCATGCGTTCGTTTAAATGGTCAACGTATTCTTCAACTAAGGCACAGAAAAGTGCTTTACGGTTTTTAAAGTGATAAAGAAAAGCACCTTTGCTCGTGCCGGATTCTTTGACGATCTTGTCAATTGAGAGGCGGCCGACTCCTTCTCTCACAATGAACGCGCGTGTGGCGTCCATGATTTTGGCGCGTGTTTTTAAGGCGCGCTCGCTCATAACTTTTGGCTTGTCGGTGGTCTCTGTCATTTTTCTCCTGAGAGCATTTCTCTCACATTTATAATTTTTGTCTATTTTAGCGTTCGCCTTACTCGAATCCTCTTCGGGTTTACCTATCTTTTCTAGGCTTTGATAACTCCAATGAGTCCTCTGCACAACTGAACGGAACCTTATATCGGAATCAAAATCCGAAGAAGAAAAAACGGCCGGATATTCAGCCGTTTTGGCGAATGATCCGGTCGTTCAAATTAACTCAGCTCAATTGTCTTCTAATGATTAGGGCTGATAGTTCTTCAGGAGTTCGTCTCCGTTCTGAAGGTCGATCGTGTAGATACGGTCTTGATCAACGAACGGGCTGTTGACTCGATAAGCCTTGTAAAGTTTTTCTGTTGCAGGGCTCATCTTGAAGTTCTTGTTCTGCATCTTTCTCAGGTCAGCAGCCTGAGTGTTGTGAAGCAGTTCCATGGAAAGAACCAGGAACGTATTGTCTGTCGCACGTTTCAGTCTCTGAGCGGCACGAGGCAGGTTAGATGCGGAGTCTTCAATGTTGCCTTCAACCGGGAAGCTGTCCAGAGAAACCGGATTAGCTAAGTCAATGTTTTCAGCGTAAATCGAAACCAAGGTGTCTTCGGTGGCGCCAAAGGCATGACCTAAATTGTCTTTAGCTGCCAAATAGCGGGACAAATCGGTAAAGGCCGGTTCATCCAAACGCATCGTTCTCTGAACGGCATTGTGTCCGACGTGACCTAAAGCGACTGTAGCGCGCTGAACGGCAAGCGCAACCGGAAGAACTTCAAAGTTTGCGGTCGGAATAATGGCGCCTTCAGCCTTCGGTGTCTTTAAGAAATACTGAGCAACCTGATCGTACTGAGTGTCGGCCTTATCGGCATTGACCATGACGCCAGGGTTGTCGTCAGAAGAGTTGATCTGAACATCGATCACTTTGTTCAGGTCGTTAAGGGCATTCTGTGCTTCAGAAAGCGTGTAAACAGTAGTACGGAAGCTCAGCGGATCCTGCAGTCTTCTGTTCGGATCTTTCTTCCAGAGGTAAGAACCGGCGAGAACTTCACGCAGTTCTTTAGCTTTTTCCTGCAGTCCGGGGAACGGATGGAAAGCCGTTGTCTGAGCAAGGAACGGAGCAACGTTGCCGTTCAGACCTTCTAAGCTGATGCCGTAGACGATCGGAGAAACTTTCAGAATCTGACCCATCGCTTTGGCGGCATCCATTGTGAGCGCCATCGCAACGGAACTGTTGGACAAAATCCCTAAAGCATCTTTGCCTTCAGGAATCAGGGGTTTGATGTTCTTAGCTTTTAAAGCTTCAGCAGCCGGAACTTCTTTTCCGTCAACTAAAACTTTCCATTCGCCGATCATGGCAGATCCGACGTGAGAAGCTAAAGTAATGTCTGCGTCGCCCAAGCTGCCCTTTGTCGGAACGACAGGTGTGACGCCTTTATTCAAGAATTCGGCATAAAGTTCAGCAACTCTCGGCTGGACACCGGATCCGCCGTTCAGGAGTGTGTTCAAACGAATGGCCATTGCCAGACGAACAAGCTTCGGATCAAGGATCGGACCGGCGGCAATGCTGTGGCTTCTCAAAGTGCTGTAGTTGAAGCGGCGGCTGGCGGCTTTAACTTCATCGCTTAATTCACCGTTGGCAGAAAGAACTTTGTGGTCCTTGTTGAGACCGACACCGACGGTTAAACCGTAAATTTCACGGCCGTTTTTAGCGGCATCAAAACCAAGTCATAAGACTTCTGCACACGGTTCATTGCTTCGGGAGCAATCGTGACGGATGCGCCTTCTGCGATAGCCCATGCATCCTGCTGAGTCAGATTTTTTCCGTTGAGTTCGACGGCGTTGGCGTTCATAGCTGTGAAAATAGCAATTGCACAAGCTGATAACTTTAACGTTTTCATTTTGAATTTCCAAGGGGATTAGTTGGGGGCGTAAAGCCCCCGGTCCTCCCGTGCTTGGCGGGAGGATCAAATATGAGATGTTTAATAAAGGTAAGAATTAGCGGGCTTTTGCTTCAGCTGCGGCACCGTCACCGGCGATACGGCCGAAGACCATGATGTCTGTGTAAGCATTGCCGCCGAGACGGTTGGTACCGTGGGTTGTACCCGTGACTTCACCGGCTGCGAAGAGACCCGGGATCGGCTTGCCGTTCTTGTCCAGAACTTCAGCCTTGGTATTGATCTTCAAACCGCCCATGGTGTGATGTGTAGAAGGAACGGCTTTGATGATGTAGTACTTGCCGGTGGACATGTCTTTCAGACCGCCGCGGTTGTGGAAGTCTAGGTCCTTGCCGCCGTCTTTAGCCATCTGGTTGACGCGATCAACTGTAGCCTTGAGGTTGGCGTAAGGAATGTGGAAGAAGTCGGCTGCACCCTTCAGTGTGTCGGAAGTGTGCATGATGCCTTGTTTTGTGAAAGCCTGATATTCCGTATCGTGAATCTTCACAGTATTGGAAATCTTACCGATGTTGTCATTCCACAGAACATAGCAGTAAGCGCCGGGCTGCTTAAGGATGGCGTTGGAAATCACGTCACGACGTTCCAGTTCTTCAACGAAACGCTTGCCTTCCTGGTTGACCAAAATGGCGCCGTCAAAACGTGCGTCGGCAATCAGTTCGATCACTCCGGAAATCGGGTCGCAGATCGGATAAGTCTGAATGTAACCCATGTTGACGAGCTGGCCGCCGGCCTTCTCTGCCATGTAAAGCGCTTCGCCGGTTGTTCCGGGAGCGTCGGTTGTCTTGAAGCGTTCGTCGATGTTCGGGTTGTACTTCTTAACCATCTGAGCATTGGCGCCGAAACCGCCGGTAGCTAAAACCACGCCGCCTTTAGCGTTGAAGGTGTATTCCTTGTCACCGGAAACTGCTTTAACAGCAACAACGCGGCCGTCTTTGTCTTTAACCAGTTCTTCGGCTTTCATGTTGGTAATAACAGGAATGCCCATCTTGTCGGCAAGAGCAGAGAACTTAGTGATGACTTCTGTACCGGTATGGCCTTCCGGAATCAGAGCTCTCTTTCTGGAGTGACCGCCGAACTGGAAGACATTGTCTTTTTCGAAGTTGACACCGACGGTGTCTCTGAGCCATTCAGCTGTCGGTAAAGCGTTGACTGTCATGACGCCGACGATTTCAGGGTCACCCTTGAAGTCGCCGCCTTTGAGTGTATCGGCAGCCATTCTGGCGGGCGTGTCGTCCTTAATGTTGAGTTTGTTCTGAACCCAAGAATTAGGAACGTTCATTTCAGCACCGGAAATCAGAGAGTTTCCGCCGACGGTCGGCATTTTTTCGATAAGAACAACGTTAGCACCTTTGCTCTTGGCTTCGACGGCTGCGGCAAAACCTGCACCGCCGGCACCGATAACCACTACGTCATAATTCTGAACGGCCGGCATGGCAGCATCAGCTTTTTTAGCCTTCTTGGCCTGGTCAGAAAGTTTCACACCGGCTTTCTTTGCTGCATCGCTGACGGCGTTTAAGAAACCTTTAGAAGAGAAAGTTGCGCCGGCAATACCGTCGACTTTAACGGAATTATTTGCGATAACGGCATCTTTAAGGTCTGTAAAGACTTTAGCAGCCAAGACCTTGTTTTCGTGATCTTCCAGAACCTTAATGTCCTGAATCTTACCGTTGTCAAATGTCACAGCGAGTTTGATCTCGCCGTGTTTGCCGATGCCGGTGCCTTCTGTCTGAACAGGAGCGGCAGAGACAGAAGCAAAGGCAGCCGCAGAAAGTAATGCAGTAAAAAGAATCGATGTTTTGAACATAGTGTTTACCAAAGAGAAATGCTCGTTGATCAAAACAGTCTAACTAGACTGTTGGGAGAATTATAGGATCAAACAGTCTGATTAGACTGTTTCATTAATGCAACAATCCTAAGTATCTTCCCTTAGCATTAGTAAGTTGTATCGATTAATGATGG
This sequence comes from Acinetobacter sp. N54.MGS-139, assembly GCA_000980495.1. Taxonomy (GTDB): domain Bacteria; phylum Pseudomonadota; class Gammaproteobacteria; order Burkholderiales; family Burkholderiaceae_F; genus Parasutterella; species Parasutterella gallistercoris. The sequence goes on from LARN01000028.1 coordinate 9,195, forward strand.
GATGGTTCGGGAGCCCAGATCCATGAAACAATAAATCCAAGCATGCAGATGGCCGCTCCGATAAGAAGAACGGCCTGAACCCCTAATCCTTGAAAAGCCATTGGAAAACCGAGCGTTACCACAAAAACACCGACCCTCGAAATACTTCCGAGTATGCCGAGCGCGGTAGAACGAACGGACGTTGGAAACAGTTCAGCCGGGTATACGTAATCCAGAACGCTCTGGACCCCATAACTCAAGGCATAGACCGAAAGAAGCAGGCAGACAACGAAATCGGAAAGGACACTGCCGGGTGAAAGCAGTGCCAGGGACAGCGCCATGATTCCAAAAGTCCACAATGTCACGGGTCTCCGTGCAAACTGCGGAACAATCTTTATGGCTGCCAAGCTCCCTATAAGAAAAAACGAATCCGTTAAAACCAGCTGTACGACATCGGTATCAAAGCTCGATGTCCCTAAGGCTCCGATGAGGACGGGTCCGAACATCAGAAGCACCGTTACTGGAATCGCCTGGCAAATCCAAAACACAGAAAGATAAGTCAGGTTTTTAAGGTTTCTCGGCTTAAATAAAGCTGTCTGGTCAACGGCTTTGACCTCTGGTTTTATTTCCTCAAGCTCAATTCCCAAACGAACACGGCTCAGCTCGGCCTCCTCATTGCGCCCTTTGCTTCTCAGCCATTGAACAGACTCCGGTGCGTTAAATCGTGCGGCTCCTAAGATCAGTCCGATGATGCAGGGAATCGCAGCAAAAGCTTCCCATGGAAGATCTGCTTTTACCGTCAGATAAGCACAAACAGCCGCGGCTATCGCACCGATGAACCAGGCTGTCATCAAAAACACAAGGCGTTTAGCACGAAGTACTTTGGGAGAGTTCTCAGACAGCATAGCTTGTGCAATCGGGGAGTCACCTCCAATCGCCAAGCCAAACAAAAATCTTGAAATAAACCAGCTCAGAGAACCGAAACTCATGAATTGAGCAATCGATAAAACAGCCACAAACCAAGGAACCGTTCGGAAGAGAACCGCCCTTCCGTAAACGTCGGCGATTTTGCCAAATCCCATGGAGCCGATAAAGCTTCCCAATACATAGGCTGTTGCTACAAGTCCGAGTTCCAGCGCTGTGAACTGAAAAACGCTTTGAGCAAGAAGAAAAATAAAGCCTTGGGATGTCAGGACAAAGCCGTCCATAAAGGCAGAGCCTGTCGCCGAAACCCAAAGACGACTACCGCTAAAATTTTCTTTTCTCTCAATAACCTGCATTTTTTTCTTAGCGATATCAAGTTGTCAGGAACGGTTGAGCCGCAGCAAGATTGCTTCGGACATGATTGGTTTTCAACCAGGTTTCTTTACTTTAACCCACCATTCGTACTTCGTCACTAGTGGTTGCTCCGTAAACGCTGCGCGGCAGCGTGAAGAGTTTTTACCTATTGCCTAAAAGTCGGAACTTACCCGGCAATAAAGAATTTGTAGATCAGCGAGACCATCAAAATAACCAAAACAATATAGAGAATATTGCGGACAAATTTTCCGCCGATCTTGATGGCGTAGTAAGCCCCTACTCTATTGCCCAACATGCTGGCAATAGCGCAGGGAATGGCGATCTCATAGCAAACCGCCGCTCCGGAAGCAAAAGTCAGGAATGCAGCAAAGTTGGCCGCGATATTAAAGGCCTTGGCAGTACCCGAAGATTGAACCATGCCGATCTTTAGAAACACATGCAGTGCAATCAAAAAGAACGTTCCGGCGCCGGGACCGAAAAATCCTTCGTAAAAACCAATTAATACACCGATGAGAACAACGCGAAGCCAGAAATGATCTTTGGGAAGTTCGCCTTCTGTGAGTTTGAAGCCGCCGGTGAGGACCGTAAACAGAATTCCGAGCGGCAGCATGATCACAATGACCTTGCCCATGGTTGCGCCGTCAATCTGAAGCGCGCAGAAAGCACCAAAGGAAGCTCCTGCCATCGCCGAAAGAACGCCGACCGGGACAATCTTCTTCAAAATGAGATTGCTTCGCCAAAAAGTCCAGAGCGCAACAACCGAGCCGATACTTGTCGCAAGCTTTCCTGTTCCGAGCGCCATATGAGGAGGCATACCGATCAGCAGCAGAGAAGGAGCCGTAACAAACCCGGCACCGCCTGCAATCGAATCAATAAATCCTGCAACGAAGAAAGCGACGATACAAAATATCAACACGCCAAATGTTATTTCCATGGGATCAGCCGGCTTGGTATTTTTATTAATAAAGGCTTAAGTTTACCTAACTTCGGGCGGATTAATCCGTTTTACACCATGGTTTGAGGTTTCGAAACGTGGGTGATTACTAGATCATGAACTAAACTTTACCTTTCCTCAGTTTGAGTGAATTGTCCGTTTTTTAGCGAATTTTTAGGTTAATTTGCTTAAATAAATAAAGGGAATTTAGACTAAAAATGACAAATGCGTTAGACCCGAAAACCCCCATATTAAAGGGTGTCATAACGGAAGTCCTTGATGACGGGAATGCAGGAAAAATTAACTGCGGGCACGGCAACATCTATACCTTTGTATCCGACCAGTTAGAAACAGGTTATTTGCCTGTTTTAAAGGATGTTGTTGAATTTAATTTAATTGAAGACCAGCCCTTCGCTATTCGCCTGTTTCATCGTTCGCAGGCACTCCATAGTTCCGGCAGCAGCGGAGCCAGTGTTGATCTTCGCGTAAAATGTCCGCACTGTGGAAAACCTATCCTGCCTAAAGCTGAATTCAAAGAAGGCCGCCTCATCGCTACGCACTGTCCCGAATGCAATGCCGAATTAGACAAAATCGAACGTCCGCCGAAAACGACTTTTTTTACATGGCTCATCGCCATTTTGGCTGCGCTGATCGTCGGCGTTGTTGTTTACGGAATTTTTGAACCCAACTTCTAGAACAAAGCGGCTGAACCTTTCAGCTCAACCGCTTTCAACTAAAACTAATCGGGATCTTCCTTGGTTATTGGCAGTTTTGTCACCAATATCTGGTCGATTCGATTCATTTCCATATCGATCACTTCGAATCGATAGCCCGCATATTCAACCTTATCAGTTAATTTCGGAATCTTGCGGAGCATATACATCATGAAGCCGGCAATGGTTTCATAAGTTTCTTCATCCGGCATCTTTTCGATTTCAAAGGTTCGCTCTACATCTTCAATCGGGGTTGAACCGTCCAGCAGCCAGGTTCCGTCATCACGCTGGACAATGTATGAGTTCTCCTCGGTTTGGACGAGACTGCCCATCACTGTACTCATGACATCGCCCAAAGTAATGATGCCGACCGTTAAGGCATATTCATTGACAACTGCTGCAAAGTCCCTGCCCTGCTTTTTAAACGTATCCAAAGCTTCGGATAACGAAAGAGAGTCGGGGATCATCGGGATGGTTTTAACCAGTCCTTTCTCCTTCAAAGAGAATTTGTCATTTTCCAGAGCTTTGCAAAGTAAGTTCTTGGAGTCGACATAACCTAATACTCGGTCAATTGTCGAATCACAAACAAGATACTTGCTGTGCGGGTTGCTTTCGATTAATGGGCGAATCTTCTCAAAGGTATCGCTGATTTTGAAATACGTAACGGAGTCGCGAGGCGTCATTGCACTCGTGACTAAGCGGTCTTCCAGAGACATAACGTTTTCAATCGCTTCTTGCTCGCTGCTGTCCAACAGTCCGGCTTCGGTTCCGGCGCCGACGGTAGCCAGAATATCCTCGCTGGTAATCGTTGTTTCGTTCTTTGTCGGCAATCCCATGAGTTTAAGGATGCCGTTGCTTATCTCTGTTAACAGCCAAACAAACGGTTTAAATAGCCAGATTAAAAACATCATCGAACCGATGAGCATCAAGGCCAGAGGCACTGGCTTATTTAATCCGATACGTTTAGGAATCAAGTCTGCAAACAGCACGAAAATCATCGTAATCGTAAAGAACGAGCAGAAGAATCCCAAGGAAGAAGCCAGCTCAGGAGAACAGAAATAAAGGAACAGCTTCTCAAAGAACGGGGAAAAAAGTGTCTCGCCGATAATACCGCCCAAGATGGCAATAGCATTTAGGCCAATTTGAATCACCGAAAAGAACGGGCCCGGTTTAACTTGAAGATCAAGTACTTTTTGAGCTCGTTTGTCCCCCGCATCCAATGCTTGATGTAATTTAACTTTAGGGGACGCAGCTAGCGAAATCTCTGCCATAGAGAAATAGCCGCTGAAAAGAATGAGAACAACAATGGCGATAATTCTAGTTGTTAAGTCCATTTCCATGGGCTGCACCTTTTAGGGAACAAGACAATCTATCTAATATAGACAAAGTATGAAGTTAAGGGGTTGGATTTGATTTATTTTGAGGATTTACAAGGGAATGACCCAAACTAAAACTAAAGAAGAGTTGCTTAGCTTGCTAATTAAATGTGCGCAAGAAAACTTTACCTTTTGAAAAGCTCAATTGGATCGCTCTGAATTAAAAAGGGAAAAATCTAAGAATTTACCCACTCTTCAGCCCCGAAAAGCTCGGTAATTTCTAAGCTTCTGACATTAATTTCTCTCGAGCGAAAAACTCTCCAACATTACCTTCATATAGTGTAAGTCCGAATCAGCCCCGCTTGCGCGGGGAACTCATGGGTTGGTATTGCGCGATGAAATCTCCTGACGGTTCATCCCCGCTTGCGCGGGGATCTCATAGTGGCTGCCTCGATATCACGCTTCATTTTCGGTTCATCCCCGCTTCCGCGGGGAACTCTGTCATCGTGTCGATAATCACATCAATTCGTTCGGTTCATCCCCGCTTGCGCGGGGAACTCAGGATCAGGCTGAAAAATTGCAAAACTAGAGTACCAAAAGTTTAAAAATCATACTAAATCCTTTTATTTCAGTGGAATAGAAGGATTTTTTGTGCTATACTAGATTACCTATTGGATAATCTATTTCAATCATGAAAACGCCTAAGCTTCCACCGCTCATCATTAAAAAGAGCCCTTCGGCTTTCTACGTTTACACCTACAAGAACAAGTGGGACTCTGAGAAAAAGAGAAGTTATCGAGCCAGCTTCAAGAAGGTCGGCACCGTTACTTCAGGCGAGAAGGAAGGCATGATCCGCTGGGATGACCATTTTTTAGCTGAGCGCCCGGAATTAAGGGACTTTATCTGTGAACGCAAAGGTAAGGACTATGTCTTTACTCCCATGAACGAAGGCGGTTTTACACTTTCTCAGGCAATGGAAGTCAAACAGCTGCACGCGGGAGCAACGTGGGCGCTGGATCAGCTCGTTGCGCAATCTCCTATTGGAGGAGCTCTTAAAAGAGCCTTTCCTCAGCGACGGGACTATCTAAAAGTTTTATCGGTTGCGTACTTCATAATCCTGAATCAAGACAACAATATTTCTAAGTATCCGACCTTTGCCGAAGCAACCCGTCTGCCGTGGGGAGCGCCTTTGCATCCCTCCTCAATAGGCAGGATTTTTAGAAAAATCAAAAAACAACAGATAGAAAATTACTTCTCTGCTGTCCAGGAAGGCTTAATAGAACAGAAGAAAAAAGCTGGGGACGATGACAAGCTGACATTGGCTTTAGACTCGACTTCTATTTCCAGCTACGCTAATAAACTGCCGAACGTAGAAAGAGGCAGAAATAAGGACGAGGATAACCTTCCTCAAATTAATCTGCTGATGTTGGTTGAGTCCAAAAGCGGTCTGCCCATCTTCTATCGAACCTACGACGGAAACGTCCCGGATGTACAAACCGTCAGACGAGTTATCGCCGATAACTCCAGACTAGGCATCCAAAATGTTGTCCTTGTGTCTGACCGCGGCTACAGCGGCACAAAAAACATCAATGACTGTTTGAGAAATAAAGTCGGATTTCTGTTCAACATGAAATGCGGGGTGTCAGGCAGTCTTACCCAGGAACTCATTGATGAAGAAAGACTCAATCTCCAGGACTTAAACCGAAGGGACTGGTATACACAGGTCTTTCAGGTGACAAAGAAAATCAACTGGATTTACGAGCCTAGTCCTGTAAAAAACCAGAGATCCACAAAAAAGACACAGGAAACCGCGGAGCTTTACTGGCACATCTACTTCGATCGACAAATTGCTGAGAACGCCAGACAAGGACTGTTCGAGAGAATCGATCGCGTACAGGAAAAGATAGCC
>LARN01000147.1 GCA_000980495.1 Acinetobacter sp. N54.MGS-139
CATCTCCAGTCAGTACCCGTTTGATCAATGGTACGAGTATATCGGAGGAAGAGGTGATCAAAGGGATGCCATGATGGATCGCATTGCAAACGGCAGTCACCGATTGGAACTTAAAGGGCCTTCAATGCGTGAAAAACGTGAAAAGGTTATGAAGTAAAAAAAATCTGTCTCCTCGGCCTAAATCACCCTCGGCCTCTGGCCTCGGTTGATTTAGGCCGGGGAGACAAAGCCAAAAAGAAAGGAACTGGAAGCCAAAATTTAAGAACTTAAGGAACAGTCACGGAAATTTGCGAAAAGCCAGCGGAAATAATGAGAAAAATCCAACCATGCCGCTTACTTCTTCTGAACTCCAGCCAATTTTGCCGGTGTTGCCTAACGTTTGGTCGATGTAATTAGTTAAGAGAACGTCTGTCTCACTGGGCGGATTCTTCGTTTTTCTTGCCATTTTCGATTCTCCTTTTCCCTTGCCTAGGAGTTTAACTAACCTCTAAGTAGGAGAAAATTTTTAAATCAGGCAAGACACAAAATTAGTTACATCCTCACATGTTGGCAATCGAGGCCAGCATTGTTAAGCGCGCCGTATTTTTGGCCAGCCCTCTGTATCTGACTTTCTTATATCCGAACTGAACCTTAATTCGATGAAAGGCGTGTTCGACCTTGCATCTAATCGAACTCAGCAGCTTTTCGTCGGCAATTCTCTCTGCCGAGAGCTTCTTTCTCTGACTGTAACGTTTCGCAGCCGTATAAGTTACTCGTTCAGGATCTGCACTATCGCGCTTTTCCATACCGAGATATCCGGAATCGCCGATTACTTCCCAGTCATCGGGGCGGCGTAATTCGTCCGCTTTTGTCACATCGTGAACATTAGCGGGGGTCGTTACCACCGTGTGGATGATTCCGGTGGCTTTATCCACACCAATGTGCATCTTCATTCCGAAGTGCCAGTTGCTGCCTTTCTTCGCTGAACGCATTTCAGGATCTCGCTTTTTGTCGGCGTTTTTCGTCGAACTCGGCGCTTCAATAAAAGAGCCGTCAACAATCGTGCCCTTGCTGAACAGAAGCCCCCTGGCGGTAAGCTGCTGCTTGAACAAATCAAAGACTTGTTTGTCCAGA
>LARN01000035.1 GCA_000980495.1 Acinetobacter sp. N54.MGS-139
CAGATGCTCCTGTATTTACTTCTGCCGCAGACGGTTCTCTCTCCTTCCAGCCGAATAGTTCGATCTTTGTGGTGGATCCATTCGGAACCAATCAGCTGACGGATACGACTGTTTCGGAAATCAACGGAAGATCCGATGTGAACCTCGTGTCGCTTAACCCTAATCTCTCCCTGAAACTGGAAAACGTTGCAGGAGAAGGTTGGTTCATTAAGCACGGAGAAATCAACTCTCAAAACTTTGTCTATCCGGAGCTTCAGGGCTGGCTCTATGACAACCCGGAAGGTTTTACAGTCGACTCTTTGAATGCGGCTCAAAAATTCTTTGCTCGCGTGGACAACGAAGTTTACTTTAACCCTCAGCAGTCTCATAAACTGATTAAGGAAGCGACACAGCTCGGCTCTCTGTTAGGTACTCGATTAAATACGCTCCGTGTGCGCGGAGAAAGTATGAAGAAGACGCTTTGGGAACTTCATACCGTCATGGAAAAGAAAGAACCGGGCATTTATATGTTTGGCGAGGTTGGAGGCGGTTTGTTTTTCTCAAATAACCTCGGAGGCTACCTCGGCTCTTCAAGATACCGCGCAACCTCTGAAACCGTGCGCATAGGAGCCGCCGGGAAAAATGCGGCCGGTTTAAGCTGGTCTGTATCTTTTGACGGCGGTCACGTTTCCTCAAAGAGCAGACATACTGTCTTGGACGCCTCAGGCAAACAAAATATTTTTGGTCTGTCCCTCTCCGTCGGCAAGAGATTCGAGAAGATCTCCGTTGCCTTAAACAGCAGCATCGGCCACTCCAGAGGAAAAATTACCTCTTCCTTGCCCGGCTCGATGCAGATGGACAAACTGAAGACGCGTGTCCCTGAGACGTTATTTAACGTCGGAGGAGATGTCGCCTATGCATTGACCGAAGAACTCTCGATCGCGGCCTATCCGCAGCTTTGGGTGTTCCCGAAAGCAACCGAGAAAACATCTATCGGCTCTCAGGATGCCTTTAGGCTGAAGAATAAGGCCCAGGTGTTCGCAGAGGTGCCGTTGAGTTTGAGAGGAAGCTGGGCAGTTTCCTCTGCGACGGATACAAAAATCCGCCTTAAGGGAGAGTTGGGCGGATCGGTCAAAGTCGGGAAGCTGTCCAAGGAGTCTCGCTTGTTTGCGGTTGGAACTGAAGCAAAGGAAGATATTTCTCAGAAGAACTTCCGCCGCTGGAACGGTTTCGGAACTATGGCGGTTTCTGTGAAACAAGGACGCTTCGAAGGCAGTCTGGCTGCCTCGGCAGCAACCGGTGACGGCAAGCTCGAAGCAGCCTTGACGGCAAGAGCAAACTGGAACTTCTAAAACAAAAGGGAGGCCGCAGCCTCCCTTCCTTCTATAAAGAATTATTTCTTCTTGAGTTCCGCCAAAATTTCTCTTAAGAGAACGATATTTTCGGGAGTCGGAGGAGTGGCTTTTTCGGCTTCAAGCTCCAGCTTCCTGCGCATGGAGGAGAGGGCTTTCAGCATGCAGAAGATAACGAATGCCAGTAAAAGAAAGTTAATAACGGCGGTAAGGAAAGCGCCGTAGCCCAATACGTTGGCGCCGGCCTTGGTCAGTGCATCGTAAGTCATAGGACCGGTGTAGTCGGCCGGCATCTTCATGACCCAGAAGAGATTCGTAAAATCAGGCTTGCCGATAAGGGCACCAAGGATCGGATTGATGATGTCTTTTACCAACGAACTGATGATGTTGTTGAATGCGGCACCGACGATCACCGCGACGGCTAAGTCAACGACATTTCCTTTCGAAATGAAAGCCTGAAATTCTTTAAAGAACGTGGTGGCTTGCTTCTGAACTTTTTCCATAATTTTCTCTACTGGAGCAACGAAACTTTCTTAATTATGCAATTAAAAATTCCTCAAAATTAAGGCAGAGGTTTATTTTGGGAGTTCGTTGGGAGACAAGGCTTTACGGGCAAAAATTTGGGATTTTCTTCCTAATCGTTTAAAATCTTAGGGCCTTGACATTTTGATTTATTTATATTTTTTTAAGAGAGAACGGCCTATGATGGTTCTTTACTCAGGCAGCACTGATCCTTTTTCTCAGCGTTGCCGCTTTGTGCTTTTCGAAAAAGGAATGGATTTTGAAATCCGTGACATTGATCTCTATCACAAGCCTGAAGACATCAATGTGATGAACCCCTATGGCGAAGTTCCGATCCTGGTTGAAAGAGATCTCGTTCTTTACGAATCAAACATCATCAACGAATACATCGATGAGCGTTTTCCTCATCCTCAGCTGATGCCGCCTGATCCGGTTGAAAGAGCCAGAACTCGTCTTCTGTTGTTCAACCTCGAACGTGAGATCTTCAAGCACGTTCACACTTTGGAAAACAGAGCCAGCTCCGACGAAGCTCGTGTTAAGGCGAGAGAAGCCATCCGAGATCAGCTGACAGGTTTGGCACCGGCTGTTGCAAAAAAGAAATACCTCATGGGAGATGAGTTCTCCATGCTGGATATTGCACTTGCCCCGCTTCTGTGGCGTTTGAACTACTACGGTATCGAACTTCCTCCTGCCGGAATGCCTGTCCAGAAGTACGCCGAAAGAGTTTTCTCTCGTCCTGCCTTCATTGAAGCTCTGACTCCGTCTGAAAGAGTGATGCGCAAGTAGAAGAAAGAGAATGGCCAATTTACCTTCAATGACTCCGTACCTCATTCGCGCTTTTTACGAATGGAGCGTGGACAACGATTTCACTCCCCAGCTTTCTGTTTTGGCTGAACCGGAGGATTATCGCGTCATTGTGCCGTCCAACTATGTGACGAACAATGAAATTGTCCTCAATATTTCTCCGACTGCGTGCGACAGCCTGCAGCTTGGAAATGACGTGATCACCTTTAAGGCCCGATTTGCCGGAAAGGTTGAGTCCATCTCCATTCCTGTTGATCGAGTTAAGGCGATCTTCATCCGCGAGGAAGGATACGGTATGCGTTTTGATGTTGAACCCATGAAAAAGCCGAAGATGAGCGGGGATCAACCGAAACGCGGGTTTGTGAAAGTAGAGGACTAAAATCCTCATTTCTTACTTCTCTTTACTTCTCGAGGCCTGAGTTAAACACAAACTCGAAAAAATGTGCAGAATTCAGGTTCTCGGTTTGCCCGCTTAGCTCAGTGGTAGAGCAACCGCCTTGTAAGCGGTAGGTCGTCTGTTCAAGTCAGTCAGTGGGCACCACCAAATTCTTGTTCTCGTCAAAAAACTCTGAGGAGAACCGAAAAAAGCTCCGTTGATCGGGGCTTTTTTTACACATTCAAAAAGCGATAAAGCTCTCTCGCTTCCTGACGTTCATGGTCTAGTACAGCTTCGGCGTTTTCTCGAGTAATCGATTTAACGTCCTTTTGGAATGAGATTTTGAAAATGGAGGTTTTAATATTCCAATCGACAGTGAATGCAAAAGGTAATGTCTAGACAAAAATGATAGGTTTTGATCTTCCTATCCTCTCTTCTGATGTCTAAGAGACATTGCCGAGCGAGAGCTCCTTAAAGGAGGGAGTGCTCCGGCGTTCTTACATCTTTTTACTTCTTGGGGCCTGGGCTCAACACAAACCCAAAAAAATGTGTAGAATTCAGGTTCTCGGTTAGCCCGCTTAGCTCAGTGGTAGAGCAACCGCCTTGTAAGCGGTAGGTCGTCTGTTCAAGTCAGTCAGTGGGCACCATCAAATTCCTGTTCTCGTCAGAGATTCTGAGGAGGATGTAAAAAAGCTCCGTGAATCGGGGCTTTTTCCATATCTAGACTAGGCCTTCAGCCAAGCCGTGAAGCGAGGGTTGTTTCCGTAGTCCCGGAACGTCGAGGCTCCTTTAAATCCGTTTTCTTCAAAGATGCCCCGAACGGCCTCTCCTTGATTCCAACCGTGTTCAAAAGCGATTACTTGTACCTCCGGCGCCTTTCTCTTTATCTGCGGAAGAATGCTTCTATACGCAATTAAACCGTCGGATTCGTCGGTTAAAGCGCTTCTCGGTTCATAGCGAAGGGCGTCTAAATGTTTGTCGTCCCCTTCGATGTAAGGCGGGTTAGAGATGACAGCGTCAAAAGATAATTCAGCCGGATAAGGATCCAGCCAGGGACCTTGAACAAGTTTGACTTCGGCGCCTAGCGCCTTGCAGTTGGCTTTGGCGACATTCAAGGCACTTCCCGAGAGATCTGAGGCCCATACGGTGAGATCAGGACGTTCTAAGGCTACGGTGGCGGCAATGCAGCCTGAACCCGTGCCCAAGTCGCAGACAAGACCGTTTTTGGGAAGATGTTCGATGAGCCACTCGACGAGACACTCAGTGTCAGGCCGCGGAATCAGCACCGACGGATTGACAAGAAAAGGGCGTCCGAAGAATTCCTGAGTACCAAGAAGGTAGGGGAGCGGGACACCCTCAGAGCGTTTTTTTGCGATGTCGTTAAGTTTGTTTGCTTCGTCGGAAGAAAGAACTCGATCGCCGTGAATGAGCTGCGCGGCTTTATTCATTCCGCACACGTGCTCCAGTATGAAACTCTTATCAATCGAATCCAGTGAGCTGGAGAGCAGCCATTCACGGACGGTCGTCAAAGTTATTCTCCTTCGGCAAGAGCTGCTAACTGTTCGGCTTGATGTTCGGTTGTGAGCGGAGAAATCAGGCAGTCGAGATCTCCGTCCATGATCGAATCAAGTTTGTAAAGCGTCAGGTTGATGCGATGGTCCGTAACTCTGCCCTGCGGGTAGTTATAAGTGCGGATACGTTCGCTTCTGTCTCCGGAACCGATCAGAGATTTGCGCATGCTCGATTCCTTGGCCTGAACTTCGGCGACTTGGGCAGCATGAATACGAGAGATCAGAACGCCCATGGCTCGCTCTTTGTTCTTATGCTGGCTTCGTTCGTCCTGACACTCAACTACAATGCCGGTAGGAAGATGCGTGATTCGAACAGCACTTTCTGTTTTCTGAATGTGCTGACCGCCGGCGCCGGAGGCACGGTAAACGTCAATTCTGAGCTCGGATGGATCGATGACGACATCGCCGATTTCGTCAGCTTCTGGAAGTACGGCAACTGTGCATGCAGAGGTATGTACACGTCCCTGAGATTCGGTTTCCGGTACGCGCTGAACACGATGTCCGCCGCTTTCAAACTTCAGTTTGGAATATGCACCTTGGCCCACGATTTTCACAACGATTTCTTTGTAGCCGCCTAAGTCGGAAGGGCTGGCAGAGACAAATTCCACCTGCCATTTCTGACGTTCGGCATAGCGGGAATACATTCTGAACAAATCTCCGGCAAAGAGTGCGGACTCGTCACCGCCTGTGCCGGCGCGGATTTCCAGATAGATGTTTTTATCATCGTTAGGATCTTTCGGAAGCAGGAGGATTTCTAATTCAGAAGAAATCTGCTCGATTGCCTTCTTGGCCGCTTTGATTTCCTCAGATGCGAATTCCTTCATCTCTTCATCGGAAAGCATTTCCTCGGCAGCAGCAAGGTCTTCTTCTGCCCGCTCGTATTCCTTAGCCTTTAAAACGACAGGTTCAATTTCCGCACGTTCTTTGGAGAGTGCTCGGAATTGGTCCATATTAGATGTGACATCGGGGTCTTGAAGATTCTGATCGATTTCTTCAAGTCGTCTGACCAGTTGGGTCAGCTTGGAGCGCATTGTGTCTTTCATGTCCGTATTTTTAGCCGAGTTCGTTCGATTTTAGTTGAAATATCAACACAAAAAGCCTTCAAAAGTGAAGGCAGGTATTGTTGAATTGTCGCACAGCTAGCGATGATGGATGTGATAGTGATAGAAGCGATCGAGCAAATGAAGAACCTTTTCGTAGTCTTCCTGCGAAAGGTTGGGATCATTGCGCAAGACTGTCAACGGGTCATGAATGAATTTCTTCATGAGGCCGTGAGACATGGCTTCTAAAATTTCGTTGGCGTCGCCGCCTTTTTGAATGGCTTTTTTGGCTTTTTCAAGTTCCATCAAGCGGAGGGCGTCAGCTCGTTCCTGAAGACTCAGAATTTGAGGGATGGAGGAGCGCGTTGTCATCCAGCACTTAAATTCATCGACTTTGGTTTCGATGAGTCGGTCTGCCTGCTCGACGGCAGCCTTACGTCCCTGAATACCCGATTGAACGACTTTTCCGAGATCGTCCACGGTGTAAACGTAAACTTCGTCTAAATCGTCCACTTCGCGTTCAATGTCTCTGGGGACCGCAAGGTCGATCATGAAGATTGGACGATGCTTGCGGCGCTTCAGTGCACTTTGAACCATGCCGAGACCGATGATGGGAAGCGTGCTGGCCGTGCAAGTGATCAGAATGTCGTACTCCGGAAGAATTTCCGGGAGGTCGACGAGTCCGACAGCTTTTGCGCCGATCGTTTCGGCCAAAGCCGCAGCTCTGGCGACGGTGCGGTTTGCGACGGCAACGTTTTTCGGTTTTTGCGCACAGAAATGAGCGGCACAGAGCTCAATCATTTCCCCGGCACCGACAAACAAGATGTTGGAGTTTTCTAAAGAACCGAAGATGCTTGAAGCGACACGGACGCCTGCTGCAGCCAAGGATACGGAGTGAGCGCCGATCTCGGTTTTAGAACGGACTTCTTTGGCGACCGCAAATGTCTTTTGAAAAAGATAGTTCAGAAAAACGCCCAGTCCATGATTTTTCTGAGCTGTTTTCACAGCCTTTTTCATTTGACCGACGATCTGAGTTTCGCCGAGCACCATCGAATCCAGGCCGGAGGCGACTCTGAAGGCGTGGCGAGCGGCGTCGTCATTTAAGAACACATAGAGGTGTTCTTCAAGTTCATTGAACTTCACGCCTTTGCTTTCAGCCAAGAATTCTTTCAGTTTTTTGGAGGCAAGTTCGGAGTCTTCAGCCGCACAATAAATTTCCGTGCGGTTACAGGTCGATAAGATCGCGACCTCTTTGATACCGCCGCCGGCAGAATTTCCGAGCATGGCTCGAATCTTTTGGTTTGCGGTATCCAGCTCTTCAGAAGAAAAAGCAACCTTCTCTCTCAAGGCGAGAGGAGCAGTGTTATGGTTCAATCCCAGGGCGAAAAGATTCATCTTTCTATTGTGTCCAACAGCGCCGCTTATCGGGCGGCCTGACTAAAATAAGTCGGACCATTTGCGCAGCTTAGTTATTAATATTAAAAATAGAGCATTATTTATGCCTTAAGTTTAGTCGCTTAGGCAAGGATGAGAGTATGAGGGCTTTGACCATCTTTAAACAGAAGGATTTACCTGCAGAGACAAAATTGAAGGAAATACCTCCGGATGAGCAGGCCATCCTCGACTGTATCGCTCGTACAAAAAAGTTTGTAACTCAGCGTGCCTTAGTGACCGCAGGAGCAAGTGCCATTCCGATACCCGGCATCAATGTAACGGTGGACGTGACGATGCTGATGTCCATCCTCAATTTCATTAATCAGGAATTCGGGCTCACGCCTCAGCAAATTCAGCATCTTTCGACGGACAAACAGGTTCAGCTCTTTCAGATGATCACCGTGACAGGAAGCGCCTGGGCCGGAAAGCTGATTACAAAGTCTTTAGTTCTTGCCGTTCTTAAAAAGCTGAGTATCCAAATGACGGCCGCACAAGCGGCCAAGTGGGTGCCGATCGCCGGCCAGGTTGCGGCCGCCGGTCTCTCCTTTGCAGCCTTGAAGTGGATCGGAAATCAGCACATTCAAGACTGCGCCAGAATTGCCAGGCTATTTAACGAGGAAGGGTGCCCGCGTTCGCAGACTGAGGGTCGAATTTAGCCGCAGGCTGAATTTGGTAATTCGGCATGCTGACCGGAATCAGAAAGCCGTTGTTCAAAATTGCCTGAAGCACCATTCCGACGTACTCCTGCAGCGTCTGAGTGATCGGTGCTTGGTCGCTTACCGTAGAGAAAGCGCCCGTCCACAAAACTGCGCCGGTTTTAACACTGACGAGTTCGGTATTGGACTCGATGATGTTTTGCTGAGTGATGGAGGGCGGGATTGCCCAGCCGCCCCAGAATGGATCTGGTCCGAAAGGACCGCCCCAAGGCCCGGGACCCCAGAAAGGATCAGGCCCCCATGTCATTCCCGGATCGTAAATCACATTAGTTTTGGTACCCGTCTGGTGGATCGCCAAAACATTGCTCGCCTTAGCCAATTTGGCGGCACTGAACAGAGCAGTGTAATTTAGGCCGCCTCCCAGGATCGTCAGATTCGAGGCCTGAGGAATAGCGCGGTAACTCGGTGTGCTCGGGATGCCGTGCAGTGCCAAGACATTGCATGCGATGTCCTCGAAAATCCGGCGGTTCGTCGGATTCTCAACGACGGCAGCGACGAGAAGGCCGGTGATGGTCTTTTGTTCGAAGGTGGCTGCCGGATCAACCCATTGAGAGGTTAATTGGGTCGGATTGTTGTTTTCCGGCCCGACGGCACAGCCGCTTAGCGCAAGCAGCGAAATTCCCGAAAACAAGAGCCCCGCGATTAATTTTCGAACTGACATAAGCTTGTGCTCCTATCTGTATCACACAGAAAGTTTACTCGTGGTGCGAAGAATCGTTCAGGTGCAAGTCTGAATTGAGACAAGCGCACACTATAGCTCGGTCGGCGTGTATTCAAACGCTGCTAGGATACCGATCGCAGCGAACAAGACTGCAGAGGCAATGCGGACGAGCTTGACCGGAACCTTCTGAGCGAGTTTGTCGCCGATCCAAACTGCAGGTACGTCAGCAATCAGCATGCCGATCGTGGTACCGATCACCACGAGAACCGGAGCGGCGTATTTGACGGTAAGCGCGACGGTTGCAATCTGAGTTTTATCGCCCATTTCTGCCAAGAAGAAGGTGATAAAGGTTACGCCGAAAACTCCGAATCGCATGGAGTGGTTTTTCAGCGCATCGTCATCGCCTTTGTCCGGAATAAGAATCCATGCCGCCATGGCGAGGAACGAACCTACAATGATCCATTTAATCACTTCGGGGCTGAAGGCGTGGGTAATCCATGCGCCGAGCGCGCTGGCAAGAGAGTGATTAAAGATCGTCGCGACCAAAATGCCAAGAATAATCGGCGTGGGCTTTTTGAACCGAGAAGCGAGAAGGAAAGCAAGGAGCTGTGTTTTGTCGCCCATTTCAGCAAGGGCAACGGCTCCGATGGCAACGAGGATGGCTTCCATGGATTTTCTCCAATCCGGCAAAGACACAATGAGCCCTCGGCGCGCCGGAAGCGTCCAAAGGTTCATCGGTCTCGCCAAGCGCAGGACTGCGCCGGAACTGCCATGGCTTTGCCAAGTTTGTTGACAGTCCCCAGGAGGCTACTCCCCGAGTTAGAAAAAAATTGAGCCCGAGGCTTTCAGCATCGGGCTCAAAGAATTCTGGTGGCTAGAGGCGGAATCGAACCACCGACACACGGATTTTCAGTCCGTTGCTCTACCAACTGAGCTATCTAGCCGTCTCGTAACCGAGAAGACGAAATATACAGGAGTTTTTCTAAATGCGCAACTGAATGTCGGAAAATTCAGCGCCAAGAAAAATTCTGGTGGCTAGAGGCGGAATCGAACCACCGACACACGGATTTTCAATCCGTTGCTCTACCAACTGAGCTATCTAGCCGTCTCTCAATCGAGAAGCAGCACTATACAGGACTTTTAAAGAAAAATCTCGCGGGGATTCTGAGGAAAAGCACGTATCGTCCCCAAAAGGTCCGTAATACTGAAATAATGTGTCGATTCCTGAAGGAAATAAAATACTTTTTTCTTGTTTCAAACACCGGAGTTTCGAATGAATTGCAAAAAGCGTCTCTGTGCGGCCCTCTTAGCATTGATGCCGTTTACCGCCTTTTCTCAAACAGCCGTTAACGCTCCTGCAGCACCCGTCGTCACGGCAGCAGATAAGTCGGTTACGAACGCCCCTGCAGCAGCTGTCCAGGATAAAAAACAAATTTGTGACACATTGAAAAAAACATTCCAAGGGAAGCTCGGTATTCCGGTCGAGTCGGTTTCGGTTACGCCTGTTAAAGGTGTTTATGAAGTGGTAGCGCAGAATGAAATTATGTATTCGGACGCTACTGCCGATCACATCATTGTTGGCCAGCTGTTTGAAACAAAGACGCAGAGAAACCTGACGGCAGAAACGAAAGATCGACTCAGCCGCATTGATTTCACCAAGCTTCCGCTTGCGGATGCTATCAAAATCGTTAACGGTACAGGTGCTCGTCAGATTGCTGTTTTCTCCGATCCGAACTGCTCTTTCTGCCGCAAACTTGAGGCAAGTTTGAAAGAAATGAAGGATGTCACGATTTACACATTCCTCTATCCGGTGATTCGACCTTCCTCTTTGGCCGAAAGTCAGAATATTTGGTGTGCCAAGGATAAGGGCGCTGCCTGGAGAGCTCGCATGCTCGACGGCGTGCAGGCGCCGGCCAAGAGTGCTAATTGCGATGTCTCTGCGATTGAGCGCAATATCGCCTTAGGCAGCAAGCTCGGCGTGACGGGTACTCCGACCGTCTTTGTTCCGAGCGGCCAAAGAGCCCCGGGCGCCGTGAGCATTGAATACCTGGAGAACATGCTTGCTAAAGATAAACTCTCGGAATGAGTTGGTTTTTCTTGGCCTCTCCATTGAGACTCGTATATTTCAAGTTATCAATGTTGAGGAGAGAATCCGATGACTAAAAAATTCCCGCTGACTAACTGGTCTGAGAAAAAGGCTTTTACGATCAAGCTTGGTGCAGTTAAAAAGTACCACATTGCTGTTTTTGCTGATCCGAATTGTCCGTGGTGCAAGCGTTTCTTCGAAGAAAACACGGACAAACTCAACGATTTGGAGATCTTTGTTTACTTAGCGCCGGTTCTTGGTGAAGACTCCGAGAAGCTGTCTGCTGAGATTTTGTCGGAAAAGGATCCTGCTGCAGCTTGGGCAGATTGGGTCATGAATGAGAATCGCCCGAAGGTAAAAGCAACCGAAGAGGCCAAAAACATTGTTGAAGACAACATGGAACTTTTGGAAAAATTGGGCATTGAAACCGTTCCGGCAATTTATTTGGCTGACGGCGAAGGTCCTTACGGGTTTATGACTGCCATGGAACTCATCTCCAAGATTGAGCAGGAAGGCGAAAAAGAAGACGAAGGTAAGGAGCCTAAAGAGCTTTAAGACAAACGGCCGGATCCGGCCGTTTCGCTTGATTAGGCTTGAGCGATATTACAGGCTTTCCGGCGTTACACCGTTCGGTAAAAGGAGCCAGGCGCGAGCTTGGCTTTTTTGTCTGCCCGCGTTTTTGCCCGCTTCATCTCCGAATCCCCAGAAGAAGTCAAAGCGGATCGGACCTTTGATGGCGCCGCCCGTGTCCTGCGCGACTACCGGCTTTGTGAAATTAAGGTTCGGATTGGTTTGAGAAACCGAAACCAGTACGGGTGTTCCCAGCGAAATGTATCTTCTGTCTACTGCAACCGAAGCTTTAGGCGTCAGGGGAAGGCCTTGGGCGCCGATCGGTCCCTCGTTCGGATCTCCGCCTTTCTTTTCTTTAAAGAAAACGAAGCTTTGGTTTTGGTTGAGCAGGGTGTCCACCTTATCCGGGTTGTTCTGTGCCCAAGCTCTTATGTTCTGCATGGACAATTCATGGCGCTTCAGATAGCCCTGATCGACAAGCCATGATCCCACGGCCTTGTACGGACGGCCGTTTTGATCGTCGTAGCCGACTCGAATCAGTTCGCCTTCTTCAGTCCGTAGTCTTCCGGACCCCTGAATTTGAAGGAAGAAGACGGCGACAGGATCGTCGCTCCAGGCGATGGAGTACTTGTCGAGGTCTTTACGAGCGACGATTTTTGCTCGAGTGTCGTAAGGGACGAGTTTTCTCCCTTGAATTTTTCCTCTTAAGCGCATGCCTTTGAGTTTCGGATAGGCCTCCGCTAAGTCAACAATGATTAAGTCGTCAGGCGTAGAGAGGATCGGGGTGGTGTGCCGCTCTGTTCGATGTTTCGAGACAGTAAGCAGAGGTTCGTAGTAGCCGGTCATGAGGCCGGTGTCAGAAACGGAATAAACGGTTCCGGTTTGTGTGCCGATTGTGCGTTTTTCGATTTTCCACGGAGTGAAATTATTTTTGAAGAACGCTTCCGCATTCTGAGCGTCTGTACCGGATGCTTTCGAGCAAGCTTCAGCCCAGGCTGTTTTGCGGTAAATCGAGCGGCAGGAAATCTTGAATGCAGATAACGCAGCTGCCCAATCCTCTTGCTCTGAAGAAGGAATGTCGGAGAAGGCAGAGATTTCAAAACGGACGCTTTCTTCCGTGGGTTCCGTAATCTCCTGAGGCTTTTGTTTATTGCTGGAGCAGCCGTTAAGCAATGCTAAGCAAATTAAAGCCGAAACAAGGGAAGCGATGCTGCGTTTGGTCATAAATTCTCTCCTGCGAACGCCTGATTCTAGGACAAAATCAAATCGGTCATCTTTAGACGTCTTGCCATTCAAGGACGAGTCCCAAGTCTTTAAAATTGAAAGATGGAGGTCACAATGACAAAGACAAAATACAGAATTGCGCCGTCTATCCTTTCGGCTGATTTCGCGAATCTCGGGAAAGAGGTTCAAGATGTGATTGCTGCCGGGGCAGACTGGATTCATTTTGATGTAATGGACAATCACTACGTACCGAACCTGACGGTGGGTCCGATGGTATGCAAAGCTATTCGTCCTTATACCGAGGCACCGATTGATGTACACCTCATGGTTGAGCCTGTGGACGAAATCGTTCCGTTGTTTGCGAAAGCAGGTGCCAACATTATTACGTTCCATCCGGAAGCGAGCCGTCATGTTGATCGGACGCTGAGGCTGATTCGTGACTGCGGCTGCAAGGCAGGTTTAGCCTTAAATCCGGCAACTTCGCTGGAGTATCTGCATTACGAGCTCGACAACATCGATATGGTTCTGCTCATGAGCGTCAACCCTGGATTCGGCGGACAGTCCTTTATTCCGACCACGATTGGAAAACTGCAGGAGTGCAGGTCACTCCTCGATAGTTATGAAGAGGTTTCTGGACGCAAGGTCCTTCTAGAAGTCGACGGCGGCGTAAAGAAATCGAATATCCGAGAAATTGCAGCAGCCGGTGCGGACACATTTGTTGCAGGAAGTGCAATTTTCAACGAGGCCGACTACAAAGCCGTTATTGACGACATGCGCTCCGAGCTGGCGTCCCTGTAAAGATGAAACGTTTTGAGAACTTGAAAGCGGTGCTGTTTGATCTGGACGGCACCCTTGTTAACACACTCCCGGGTCTCACCGAACTCGTGAACCAAATGCGTTCCGACTTTGATAAACCTCCGCTCTCGGAAGAGAAGGTCGGCAAATACATCGGAAAAGGAATGTTTGTTTTGGTTCGGCGTGCGATGACCGATTCCATGGACGAACCGTTTCCTGAGGAAATGTTCAACTTAGCTGTCAAAAGTATGGCAAGACATGTGGAGGCAGGTCGCTACTCAAAAGGCGTGCTGTATCCCGATACGATAGAGACCATCAAGTATGTAAAAAATCTGGGGCTAAAGACAGCGATCGTAACGAACAAGCCCTATCAAATGACACTGGATACGTTGGCCGGCAAAGGACTGCTCGAACTTGTGGATTTGGTTGTGGGCGGCGACAGTGCGGCAAGACCCAAACCGTATCCCGATCCGCTTATTTATGCCTGTGAGAAACTCGGCGTGGCGCTGGAAGAAGTTCTGATGGTAGGCGATTCAGGAAACGATTCTTCAGCGGCGAAACAAGCGGGCGTCCCATCGATACTCGTGCGCACGGGCTGGAGTGAGGGCGTGCCGCTCGATGAAATTGCAAAACGTGACGAGGCGGCAGCAATGATTGACCATCTTTCGGATTTGAAGGCCCTCCTTCCAGCAACGGAGGGGCTCATGCATGAAAGCAGTATCAAAGAGGATTGGAAACCGGTTCTTTCTGATTTCGAGCATTCGGAGGCGGGAAAGAAGATTGAGCAGCTTTTGGCGAAACAGAAAGCCGAAGGGTTGAAAATTTTCCCGCCGAAGCCGTACCGGGCTTTAGAACTTCTTTCAGCGGGAGATGTAAAGGTCGTTATTCTCGGACAGGATCCTTATCACGGATTCAATCAGGCAAACGGATTGGCGTTTTCCGTGAACAAGGATGTACCGCCGCCGCCGAGTCTGAGGAACATCTTTAAAGAAATCAAAAGAGAGTATCCGGAAGCCGAATTCAGAACGGGTGAGTTGGAAGGCTGGGCCAAACAAGGCGTTCTGCTTCTCAACACGGTTCTTACGGTTGTAGAGGGAATGGCCAACAGCCACAGTAAGAAAGGCTGGGAAGAACTGACCGATGAAATTATTGCGAAAGTTGCTTCGGAGGGAAGACCGGTCGTTTTTATGCTTTGGGGAAAATCGGCCCAGGAAAAGAAGAAGCTCATTCGAAAATTCAATAAAGATTGTTTGATCTTAGAGAGCAACCACCCGTCGCCGCTGTCGGCAATGAGAGGGCCGATTCCTTTCATCGGGAATGATCATTTCAGAAAAGCAAATGAATGGCTGATCCAAAAGGGAATTTCTCCAATCAATTGGACGAAACATAATTAGAAGAAACCCTTAAATTACAATTCGTTAAATTTTTGCAATCTTTTGATTTTAAAAGAAAAGGTATATCTTTGCGCTGAAATCATAGAATTTTTTTTGAGAGGAAGGTTTGACAAGCCTAAAAAACCTCTTCATAATTCGCACCTCGTTACTGATGACAACGCAGTAACTGATTGAGTTCTTTAAAAATTTATCGACGACCGATAAGAGCGGGCACTAAGAAGTCTGCAGTGAAAGCTGCAAATTTAAATGCTCGATCTTATTGGAGATGAAGGAGTAGAAAATACTCCGTCAAACACCAAGCAAGAGTAATTCGAGCGACAACACAAGATTAAACAATAGAGTTTGATCCTGGCTCAGATTGAACGCTGGCGGAACGCTTTACACATGCAAGTCGAACGGTAACGTGGGGAGGAGCTTGCTCCAC
>LARN01000036.1 GCA_000980495.1 Acinetobacter sp. N54.MGS-139
CGATATAAGGCAAATAATTTTGATAATAAATTCATAGAATTATTAGAAATTTATGAGGGTTCTATTCGATTTTTTTATTAATATTGCGCGTTGGGCCTGGCAGAGAAAAACAAAGACAACAAAGTAGTAATAGTACTTTTAGAAAATTCTGGTTTTTCATATTTTTCTTTGGCTGAGGAATTTTGAAGTTCCAATCAGCGGCACCTGATGCCGCTGATTGGAAAGATACGACTAGCTCCAGTTTTGCTCCTGAGCAGCATTTCGTCCGGCAATTCGCCCGTTGGCTAAGCAGTCAAGGACGGCACAAGAGCCAAGTCTAACGGCACCGTGTACGCCTCCGGTGGATTCGCCGGCAGCATAAAGGCCGGGGATGGGCTTGTCGCTAGATACGTCGATGACCTGACCTTTGCTATTGGTTTCCAAGCCGCCCATGTAGTGGTGAACCTTTGGAGAAAGAGTTGAGCAGTACCAAGGTCCTGTTCCGATAGCCTGCGCTCCTTTGTAGATTTTTCTGCCCATCTCGTCCGGAGTGCCTTCGGCTTGGTGCTTGTTGTAGTCGGCAATAGTAGCCTGCAAAGCATCCATCGGCACATTGTATTGTTTTGCCAGATCTTCCAAGATGGCGAATTTATGCACAACCTTTCTTTCGAGCTGCTTATCCAAAATTCCGGGACGACTCTTCTGAATCGTCAGATCAACCGCGGTTTGGTCCGCTAATGCGATGCAGGTATGGCCTTTATTGTTATTGGTGATCACAGCGTCGGCGCGGATCTTTCGATTAGCTAATTCATTGACAAATCTCTTGCCCGTAGCGCAGTCAATCCAAATTCCCTGTGTAGCTGCAGCGCCTTGTGCGAAGTACAAGGCGACGCCCATGCCTTTTTCCTCAGGAGAATTCCAGGGACCGCATTGAATCCAGTCAGCTTGGATCAAATTCCCGCCAATTCTGGAAGCTTCTCTCCAAAGTTCCGAGGTAGCGCCGGGCTGGTTCGTCGTGTCGAATTTGTCTGTCAGTTTTGGATCATGTTTCATGCGGTAGTTCACATCTGCGCCGAAGCCTCCGTGGCAAAGGATTACAGCCTTGCTGGCTTTGATGAATTTAACTCTGCCGGACTGTGCGTTCGGGAATCTGTAGCCCTCTCTAACCTGCAGCCCCTTGACTCGTCCGTCTTCATCACGAATGATCCTTTCAACGTAGACCCGCAGTCTGACGGGGATACCTAACTTCTTGGCGTATGCAAGCTGTTTGTGAACAATTTCAGATCCGGAACCGTTGATGGCTGAGACGTGACGAGGAACAGAGTGACCGACTTTGTCGTTGTACTGAACACCGAGTTCTTTAACTGTCCATTCGTAGGTCGGCAAGGCTTCTTCTGTCATCGCTTTGATTTTCTCGGGATAGCCGTAACCGAGTCCGGCAGCGATCATGTCGCTGGCGAGGAGTTCGGGAGAGTCTTTGATACCTAACTTAACTTGGGCAGGATTTCCGGGAACTGCAAAGATGCCGCCGTTAATGACGGAGTTTCCTCCCGGAGCCCTCATCTTTTCTAAGACAATAACATTGCCGGCATTCGCATTTTTAGCTTCTGCTGCCGCAGCAAGGCCGGCAAATCCTGAACCTACAACAATAACGTCAACTTCTTCATCCCACTTTGCCGGCATTGGATCCTTACATGCGGCATTTGCGGTTACGGATATTAAGGAAGAAGTTGCTAATAGAGCAGAAGAGGATAAAAACTTTCTTCTATTGAGGGTGTTCATGATTTTCTCCTTAGAAAATAATAAGTTATGGATATAATCGCAAACACTTCTTTCTAACTGCACCATGTATTCTCTAAACTCTTAATTGTGAAATAAACAATTAAGAAGCAATATGAAAATCTCGGAGCGACTTCTTGCCTGGCAAGTGCTTTTATCACTGTCTGAAGGAAAAGGTTTTTCTTTAGCAGCAGACAAGTTTGGACGAGATGAAGCTTTTTATTGCCGACTAACACATGGTCTTGAAACTGAAATCGGAATCCGGTTAACGGAGCCCCACTCACGGCCAGTTCGTTTAACTCAAGAGGCTATTGAGCTGCTGCCTGAGATTGAATGCTATTTGGAAGCAGCAAAAACATTAAAAGAAAAAATTTCGGCGGCCGGAAGTCAAAATTTAGCAGTAAAGCTTGGGATTCCGATCAACGTACCCCGCACTAGCTTTGTGGAACTCATCCAAAGCTACAGACAGAAAGATCCCAATCTTAAAGTAGAGATTCTTTCTGATGTGGATCATGAGGACGTGATTTCCGGCAAGGTGGATGTCGCGTATTTGCCGTATCGTCCGCCTGCAGAAAGCTTGTTCATTTGGAATGTCAACAAAGTTGGGAATGTTCCTTTAGCTACGCCGGAATATGTTTGGAAAAGAGAAAATCCGCAAAGTCCTGAGGAATTGAGAACTCACGATATCATTTTGAGGACCGGCCGAAATTATCCGGTCACAAGCCATTTGCAGAAAGACGGTGAGTTAAGGCCGCTTGAGTATAAGCAAATTGTTTTCTCCGGTGACGTTCTCTCAGGTCGAGAATGGCTGATGGCCGGGATGGGGATCGCTATTGATTTGTCCCTTGCTTTTTGCTGGAAGGACATTGAACAAGGAAGATTAGTACCCGTCTTAAACGGCTGGAGCAGAAGTCCCTGGGATTTGACAGTCGCAATGAAGAAACACTCGTTGTCTAACCGTCGGCTCGTTTCATTTGCTAGAGCAATAGTTGAATACGAAGCAAAGGCATCTGAAAATCGTGCGAAATTCCATGCACGCGAACTAAAAAAATAATGGCCAAACAAGAAACCAAAGCGGCTAATTAATTCGGTTTTCTGCAAACTGCCGTGAAATCTTTCCTTCGGTCGTAGACAACGGACTTCACATCCAGAAGTCCGAGAAGCGAAGAAAAGAGCTGGTCATGAGAAGCGTCCGCTTTTGCCTGCTCCCGCAGGCAGACATCATTTAGGCCGAATTTTTGCTCAAAACCTTTGGATAGCCATAACAGCATAGGCACTTCTTTTTGCTCTTTCGGTGCGATTAATTCCGGTGCGCCGTGCAGATACATATTGTTTTCGCCGAGACTTTCTCCGTGATCACTGACATAAAGCAGACCCGTATCAAAACCGTCCAGACCCTTTAACCAGTCAATGACGCCGGCTAAAAAGTGATCGGTGTAAAGGATTGCGTTGTCATAAGCATTGACGATCTCTTCCCTCGTACAGTTGTTGAGCTTTTCATCCGTGCAGACAGGCTTAAAGACTTCAAAGTTTTTAGGATAGCGTTTGGAATAAGCAGGGCCGTGGTTGCCGAGCTGGTGCATAAAGACCACCGTAGTTTTGCCCGGCTTTAAGATTTCCGAGGTATCGATACCAGCTAACAAAGCTTCGTCATAGCATCTCGGGCCTGAGCAAAGAGAAGGGGCCTTGTTTTTAGAGATAGACAAGGACGGAACGCCTTTGCAGACGCCCTTGCATCCGGATTGGTTATCCACCCAAAACACATTGATACCGGCTCTCTGAAGAATCGGCAAGAGGCTTTCTTCTTTCAAAATTCTGTCTCTGTCGTAGCTATCTCTACCGACACGGCTAAACATGCAAGGCAAAGAGACGTCGGTACTCGTGCCACAGGAGATCGTTTTGCTGAACGGAATGACATTTCTGGCACGAAGCTGAGGCGTTGTATTGCGGCTGTAGCCTGCGAGTCCCCAATTGGCTAAACGGGCGGTTTCTCCGACAACCACAATGAAAAGCGTTCCCTTGTCTTTGGCGTGACTGGCCCCAAGTGTGGGCTTAGGATCGATCACGATTCTCGGAGCGTCGACTTCAGTAGAGCCGTCTTTAAACACCGCTTTGTACGTTCCGCTGAAGACGTTTACCGGAGAGATTAAATTTCGAAGAACCGGCTCTGAACGAATCAGGGAAGAAACGCCTTGGAAATTGAGCATTAAGAAACAAACGCCAATGACTAGTCCTACTAATCCTTGGAATAAACCGCGTACAAAAGAAGAATGCTTAATCGGAACAAAGAAAGTCAGATATACCTGCGGGAGACATAAAAAGGCGAACTCTAAGAAGAACTTAGCAGTTAGAAGTTCTGCGGCTTCTGCCGTATCAGTGGCGAGCGCATTGCGCATCATCTCCGAATTAATAATGGTTCCGTACTGATAATTGAAGTACAAGGCTCCGGCGGCGCAGACTGTGAAGAATAAACTAAAGGCCTTGATTAAGAAGCTGTAGTTTAAGAGCCGCAGAACCGCGAAAAACGCTGAGAAAAGAATAAAAGCACAAACTGCAAGCAGCCATAAATCAGATGACGAAAACTTCAGAGCCGAACATGCTTTCGAGAAGAACGGCAGGTTAAAAATGAAAGTAAGGAAGAAGGCCGATATTAAGCAATAAGGAAGCGTAGAAATGGGTTTTTGGCGAATTCTTATCGGAGCTTTTGGAAAGAAAAATAACCTGTAGAACAGGGCGCAAATGGCCCAGTCCAAAAACATCGTCGCAAAAGAATGAGAGAGGAAATGTGCGCCTTGCGCCTGACGCCCAAGCCCCAAGATCCATCCTAAAACAAAGGCGAGGATAAGAAAAATCCATGCTTTCTTAAATTTGAGCTGCCGAAATGCAAAGTAGAGCGCAAAGAGGCAAAAACCCGAAGAGGCATGGCCGGCGGGGAAACATTTTCCGGCGCTGCCGCTTCCGCCGTACTGCGGAAGCGACCAAGGACATGGAGAGGCGGATAAGGACTTCAAACCGCTGATGATGAGCGCACAGGCCGAAATAGAAAGCGCGACGTACAGACAGACCTTTCGGTAAGGTTTTAATCGGGCGAACTGCTTCAAATAGGAAAGCAGAAAAAGAATCAGCGAGCTCACCGCAACAGCAACTGCGACATACTTGCCGCCTTTATGGAGTACTGCTGAAAAGAAAAAACTTCCGGTCCCGAACCAATTATTTCCGGAAAGATAAAACGGGGCTGCAAAAAATGAGTCAATCGGTGCGTAGCGAAACTCCGAAATTAGGCAGAGCAACCATAAAGGAAGCAATACCGTTAGAATGTCATTGAAGCTCCAAACCAGGAAAGAATTGGTCTTCTTTGGCACTTTTAAATTCATCGTCTACAACTCCGCACCGATCGGAAGATAAGTATGGGTCTCTTGCCTGTAAGGACGGGTTAAGCGATCGTGAAAACTACGTTAAAAACGAACAGATATGCCGACGATTTTGATTGTGGAAGACAACGAGGACATTAGGCTCAACCTCGTTGAATATTTAGAGTCCAAAAATTACCAGACCGACAACACGGATGACGGCTTGAAAGCTCTGGCTTTAACGATCGTCAATAAATACGACCTCATCGTCCTGGACATCATGCTTCCCGGCATGGACGGACTGCGCCTTTGCCGCGAGCTGAGAAGCCGGGGTAACACGACCCCCATTATTATCCTGAGCGCTAAGGACAGCACGGACGACCGCATCATGGGCCTTTCCGAAGGCGCAGATGATTACATCGTGAAGCCTTTTTCCTTGGCTGAACTTCTGCTGCGGATCCAGGCCGTCCTTCGCCGCAGTTCAACGCCGGAAGAGAAGGTTCTTCAAGTCGGGGACCTCAGACTCGAACTTGACAGTAAGCGGGTTTTTCGAGGAGATACGGAGCTCAAACTCAATCCGACAGCTTTCCGGATTTTGGCCTTTTTGATGCAGAAAAGCCCAGAAGTGGTTTCTCGTGAAGAAATTGAGGACGAGATCTGGGGCTTCCAGCGAGTGGCCGGGGATAATTTGAGAGCTCATATCTATCAAATTAGAAAAATCGTAGACAAGCCTTTTGAAGAGCCGCTGATTGAAACGCGTCACGGATTCGGCTGGGCGGTACGCGCAAAAGAGGATCTGGAAGAATGACAAAAGGTCGTTCGCTCAAACAGTCATTAGGAATGCTTTGCGGCGTGATAGCAGCCGCCTGCGCGGTTCTGTATTCCATCACGTTGGTTTACGTTTTAGAGACGGCAGAGAGCAAGCTCATGGCATCTGTGATGGACGATATGCTGCAGACTGTTGTGACTGCAGATATCCTGCAGGGGAAGCCGCCGCGTCTTGATCAGGTTTCCCGCCTTTATATTGAAGGAGATCCCAGCCGTGAGATCCCGAACCTATTCAGACACAATCCGCAAGGATATACGGAATTTACGGACGGCGAAGATCTTCATACCTATACCAAAATCATCAACGGGAAGCGTTATGTTTTGACGCGTCATCAAGGCAATTTTGAGATTTGGGAGAGACATCTTTTTCGAATCGGCGTAGTCGGATTCCTGCTTCTTATTGCGATTTGCTCTTTTGTGGGTTGGTATTTGGGCCGCAAGCTGCTGTCTCCTTTAGGACAGCTGACTAAGGAAGCGGTAAGAGCCGAGGGGTTGATTCAGAACGGCAAAATCTACACGGAAGAAATCTTTAAAGGGCACTGGCCGGAAAACGAAATCGGAGAATTGGAACGCTCTTTTAAAGTGTTGGTTTCCAAACTCAAAGTCCTCGCGATGAAGGAAAGAGCGTTTTCCACCGAGGTCAGTCACGAGGTTCGTACTCCTCTGACGGTGATCGATACGAGTCTCGAACTTCTCAATGAACAGGTTCAAGGCAACGACCGTCAAAAAACATTAATTCGTCGTGCACAGAATGCCTCTTCTCGAATCAAAGGGATGGCGGAAGTTTTCTTAAATATCGGACGCGCTCGAACAGGTCAGAACAACGCGCTTTGCTCAATGCCCGAACTCATTGCCGGCTTGAAAGAGTCGTGGAAACAAAAAGCCGAAAACAAAGGGTTGAAGCTTTCTATCGAAATGAAGAACATGCCCAAGCAGACATTTAACGAAGTACTTGGCGCAACGATCTTCGATAACCTCGTCTTCAATTCTATTCACTACACGGACAAGGGTTCGGTGACCGTCATCGTTGATGAAGATCAAGCCATCATTCGTGATACAGGGATCGGAATAAAAGAAGAAGATAGAGAAAAGGTTTTTGACCGCGGTTTTAGGGCCGGTCAAGGCGGTCGCGGCCATTATCAGGGATTCGGGTTGGGACTGGCGATTTCAAAGCGTGCAGCCGAGGCATTAGGCTGGAGCATTTCGCTCAAATCCGAAGTCGGTAAAGGCACCGACTTCGTGATTCGTTTCAAACCGGAGTCAGTTGACGAGGTTAACAGCAATCAATAGGAAGGGTAGGACGAAGATCATGGCAACAGTGCTTGCGCCGATGGCTTCAGAGGCAAATTCTTCGTCCCCGCCGTAGGCTTTAGAGAGCACGGCAATGACGGAAGAAACCGGCAGCGCGGAAGCCAAGATGAAGCACTTCCGCATGAGCGGGGCCATGTCTAAAGACATTGTGCACAAATACATCGTAATCGGGCGAATGACGTAGCAGGAGAGGAGAATCAGCCAGACTTCTCTCGGGAGTTTTTTGAGTTTCTCACAACCAATTTGCCAAACCGTAATTCCGACAAAGACCAATGCCAGCGGTGTCGCTAATTGACCGATTGTATGCGTTGACTGAGCGATGAACTTGGGGACGGGAATCGACAGGAGGACAACGATCAAACCGATAAGGAAGCCCATCAAAGGCGGCGAGAGCAGCATCTTGAGTCCGCGGATGGAAAAAATTTTAGGTTCTTCTGTCATTCCACGGCGGGCACCGTCTAGCTGAATGTTAAAGATGCCGACGGTCCAAATGAAGACGCAGTTGGCAAAGAAGTAGACGAGCAAATAAGGAATGCCGTCCGAGCCGTACATTGTCTGTACCAAGGGGACGCCGACGAACAAAACGGTCGCGCCGGTAAACGCGGCAATGAATGTTCCTTTCATGTGAGGCCGAACCCAACCGAGCTTAATGAAGAGGATGGAGATCAAGAAATTCAGGCCAACGGTAAGGAACGGAAGCCCTGCAAACTTCAATAAGTTATAAAGTTCACCGTGTGAAAACTTAGAAATGACGGAATAAAACAGAAAGCACGGCAGAGCGGCGTTGACGAGTTTAGACACAATGCCGCGGTGCGATGGCGCATCGAACCAGCCCTTGCGTGCGAGAAATACACCGAAGCCGATCACGATGAGTAAAACGCAGACCGCGGATAGTGAATGAAGTATTGTGGCGGCTAACATTATTTTTCCTTGGAATTTGCCAATAGTTTAGTCCTGCAATCATCGTCAATCGAAGATAGAAAGACTCGAAAACTAAAGCAAAAACCGCCTTAGAAAAGGCGGTCGGAAGTACGTGTGAACATGTTCACACAGGGCAATTACAGGGCTTCTACAAACTTTAAAGCGGCGGTGACAGAGGCGAAGAATGCCTTGATACCGGAGTTTTGTGTCTTGCTGTCGATATTCTGTTCTGCAGTCGGCCACCAGGCAAGGATTTCGTTTTTAACGAACTGCTGGGCTTCTTCGATTTTGTCTTCGGCTAAAAGATGGCCGAGGAAAGCAAGCTCGACGGCGATGTGGTCATCAGGCAGGTTGGAAGTGTTTTGAAGGCCTTTGCTGAGATACGTTTTAAAAGCTTCGTGGGTGTTCTTTCCGGTCACGGTAATCAGACCGCCGGCCCAGAAAGAATGTGTCATTCCGATCGTCGTGTCACCGACACCGTAAAAGAGTTTAGCCGCATCACGGTCAAAGTCTTCATTAAAAGCGACGTTGCCGAAGCGAGAGCCGTTAAATCCGACTTCATCGGCTATGCTGTTAAAAGCTTCTGCAGCCTTGGGGTAGACGGAAGTTTTATTCTCATGCGGGTCGAGAATAATTTCACTTAAGACGGTGATGATTTTAGCTAATGCTTCTGAGCATTCTTCTCGAGTGATTTCTTGGTAATTCATATTTATCCTTTGGGACTGCGGACAAAAACTGCGCAGAATTTTTTCATTGCAAGGAACTGTATCAGTTAAGTGATCGCAGGGCGAGCTTTTTAATTCGGACTTAGGGAAAACTGAGAGACAAGCAGGTGACGACTCCCGAAAATTAGTCTTATCGAAAATAAGGACGGCAGTCTTCAAACCTAAAGTTGGAAAATCCATCGAGTCGGGTTGTTATTTTCGAGGCACGAGCCATTTTACTGTTTTGGAAAAGTTGAGACAAAAAAGGCGGGTCCCGGACCCGCCCCAAAAATACCCTAAGAGACACGAAGCGGTGCCGCACGCTTCCGGCACCGCAATTCAAACTCAGGCTTTAACTTTCATAGCCCCAAAGTCCGTAATGGAAGAAATGAAGCGGATCTTCGGAGAAGTGCCGGCATCCTTATTGATGATCTGGGCCTTAGCAATCAAGGCTTTCTGAGCATCAGTCGGGTTGTCGTAGTCTACTAACTGCAAAGCCTTAGTCGAGCAGACTTCAACGCAGGCAGGCAAGCGTCCTTGGGAAGTACGATGCGTGCACAGAGTGCAGTGCTCGGCTTTTCCGGGGATACGCGTTGTCCAAGCTGTCGGGCTGGCGCTTCTTCCTCCGAGCGGTTTGAGGTCTCCGTAGTAGGACTGTTTGTTCGGATCGGAGAATTTAGGCGCACCGTACGGACAGGCAGCTAAGCAGCCTTTGCAGCCGATGCACTTCTTCTGGTCGATCAGAACTTCACCGTGCGGTCCGAAGTAAACGGCTTTTACCGGGCAGACCTTCATGCAGGCGGGATTTTCGCAGTGCATACAGGAAACGCGGAAGTATTCGATGACTTCTTCAGCCGGATGCTCAAGTCTTTCCAAATGGTTCCACTTCACACCGGGCGCAACTTGGTTTTCTTCTTTACAAGCGACGAAGCAGGCGTGGCAGCCGACGCAGTCGTCAGCATTAACAATGATTCCATA
The DNA here is from genome assembly GCA_000980495.1 of Acinetobacter sp. N54.MGS-139. Taxonomy (GTDB): domain Bacteria; phylum Pseudomonadota; class Gammaproteobacteria; order Burkholderiales; family Burkholderiaceae_F; genus Parasutterella; species Parasutterella gallistercoris. The sequence goes on from LARN01000036.1 coordinate 9,851, forward strand.
TTTGCTCATGACGATCTCCTTAGGCTTTCTTTTCAATACGGACGGGATTTTCGAAGTAGCTCGGATAACCGGACAACGGATCGCGATTGCCGCGGTTCATGAGTTTCTGGGTATTCTGGTTGTCGAGCCAGCCGTATTGAGCGTCAATCGTGCCGACAGGAACAATCAGAGAAACCACTGCTTTGGCTTCTACTGGTCCGCCGTAGGGAGATGTAATAAGGATGGTATCGCCTTCCTTAATACCTCTGGCCTCAGCATCCCTCGGGTTGATGTTGACGTGCAGGCAGTCTTCGATTTCCATCAGATAGGGCTGGTCCGTACGGGTCTTGCTGTGTGTGATGTACGGTTTGCGAGAACCGTTCATGAGGCGAAGATCAAATTCTTTGCTGAGCTCGGTCATCGGTTTGTATTCCGGGAGGCCGGGGTAGCCGAATTTAGCCGCACGATCAGAGAAGAAGTCCAGCTTGCCGGAAAGCGTGTTGAAGCCGGGTTTTCCGTCCGGACGCAGTCTTCCGTCTTCGTACTTCTTGAAGCCGGGTTTGGGAGCCGGGATACGGCTGATCTGAGGCAGCGCGTCTCTGAACTTGACCAGGTCGCCGCCTTCGTACTGATGAAGGATGAAGTCGAGGGCCTTTTCGGGATCACCGTCAAAGAAGTGTTCAGGTTTATCGATAATGCAACCGAGTTCCAGCGCAATACGCCAGTCTTCTTTAGCTTCTCCAAGCGGTTTGATCGGTTTCCGAACGGCAATGTTCGGGCCGTACCAGCCGAAAGGAGCATGGCGTTCATAGTTCATCGCAGCAGGCAGAATAATGTCCATGTTGCGGTGGCTGTCTTTGCGATGGAAGTAATCTGTTGCGAAAGCAAAATCTAACTTCGAGAGAGCGTCGTTATAGACATCAGGCTGCGGCCAGATGTTGACGTTAAAGCCCCAGCCGCAGAAGACTTTGACCTTGCCGTCGCGAACCCATTCAGGCAGATTGTTCGGGCTAGTCTGATCCTGCAGGTCATGCCAAAGCGGAAGTTCCTCTTTATCTAAGCGGCGAGCTTTCACTTCAGGGGAGTTCCACCATTTCTTGTCGGCCATAGCAGGATGCAGACCGAAGGCGGCCATGGACAAGCCTTTGGGAGGCTGACCGAAGGGAACGCCGCCGGGGATGTCGATGTAACCCATCAGGATTGGCAGCAGGAGCAGACCGCGAGTGTTGTTCACGCCGTTGGAGTTGTGAGACAGAGACTGAGTCGTCAGAGTGAAGGAGCCCGGACCCTGAGCCCAGAGGCGAGCGGCTGCGACAACTTTGTCGGCAGGTACACCGGTGATTTCCTGAGTCTTTTCAGGAGTGAACTGGTCAACGTACTTGGCGTATTCTTCGAAACCGTGTGTCCACTGATCAATGAAAGGCCTATTAATAAGGTTTTCTTTGATCAGGACGCGGGCGATGCCGGCAGCTAAGGCGGCGTCCGTACCGATCGCCGGAGCCAAATGGATATCTGCGATTTCTGCGGCTTTGGTTCTTCTGGTATCAACCGTGATGATCTTGCAGCCACGTGCTTTTGCGGCCTTAATGGCTTCCCACCAACCCAGGGGCTGAGCCCAAACGTTGGTAGCCATAATCATGTAGACCTTGGTGTCTTTCGTCGGTGTGGAACCGTTGTTCGGCTGTCCGAAGTTGAGCTGTTCAGCCATCATGCAGCCGGAGCGGCAAGCGGCAGAGGATTCCGTGGCCCAAGTGGGAGAGTCGAAATAACGAGCCAAACGATAAATAGAGGGTCTCGGTTCTTTCGGGTCGCCTGCATAGAACATGACGGATTCGGGACCGTATTTCTTTTTGGCGGCGAGCATGTTGGCAGCGATGGTCTTGTAAGCCTCATCCCAGGTAATACGAACCCAGCCCGGATCTTCTGCGCCTTTGGGGGCCGTACGCTTCATCGGATAAAGCAGACGATTCGGGTTATACAAGCGCTGCAGAGTGCTCATGCCTTTAGAGCAGAGCCAGTGACGCGGATTTTCTTTCCAGTTCTGAATACTGATGATGTTATTGCCCTGTGCCTGGAACTGAATTCCGCAGGAAGGTACATGGTTGCAGGAATCGCAAATGGCAAAGCCCGTCCATTCCTGAGGCTGGGGATTTGCAGCCTGTGCAAGAACGGAAGTGGCCGGAGAGACGGCCGGAAGAGCGGAGATTGCCTTGAGAATTTGCCTTCTTGAGAGTTTTTGCATAATTGTTTCTCCTTGGTCAACATTGGGGTGCTTCTGAGTGAAATTTTGGAGTGATTTTTACACTTTGAAAAGAGGAGTTTTCCTGTCATATTTGATTAAAATTGACAGAAATCCTCATCAAAATTGATAACGATATGGCCCAAGACCGTCCAAACAGTGAATTGCTTAGATTTCTCGCTGAGTTTTACGATTCTCGCAACCTTATTTCTACGGCTAATCGCCTAGGAAAGGGCTCTGCGACATGTTTTCGCCTATTAGCCCAGGCCCGTGAAATTTTCGAAGATCCGTTGTTTGTAAAGAGCGGACGTGCAATGATGCCGACACCCAAGATGGACTCCTTGATTGGCGAAATCCAATCTATTTTGATGCGCATTGATCGTCTTCCGAGTCCAAAAGTTTTTTCTCCTAAGGAGTTAACGCAAGATTTCCGTATCGGCTGTATCGATAATGCGGCACTTAGATTTATTGTTCCTTCGTTAGCGAATTTGTATGCCCAGGCCCCGAATATTCGCCTTTCTATAATTTCACTTCATGAGCATTTTCAGTGGGCGCTGGAGAAGGGCAACATTGATATCGTCATTTATGCCCCGCCCAACCTCAAGCTAAGGGAATTAGGAAAGAAATTTCACTACGAAACGCTGTACAACACAGACCATGTGTATGTCGTCAGGAACACGCATCCCTTGGCAATAAAACTTAGAGAAGGCAAACAGCTTAAAAGATCGGATCTAAAAAATTATCGTTTTATTGCCGTGAAGTACGGATACTCAGAAGGCAAGATCACTACGGACTCCTCAGGTTTTGAGGAAGGGAGCAATATCGCCATTGATACTCCTTATCTTTTAACGGTTCCGCACATGCTCACACAGTGCGATCTTATCGGGCGCCTGCCGGAATCATCTGTGAAAGAACTTATCGGCAATTTGCCGCTGACCATTCTTCCAAAGAATTTGGTTGCTGATCCGGCTTGGACACCGGTGTTTTTGTGGCATGACCGCACGCATTTTGATCCAGCGCATCAGTGGTTCCGATCGGTATTACTGCGCAGTCTCGAAGAAAAAAGGGCAAAGAAACGGCAGGAAAGCAAAAAGTCGTCTAACCTCTTTGGTGAACAGGATGCTGCAGAAGGCTGGCTGGAAGCCTATTGATGGTTTGTTCCGAAACCGTAGTTTTCTTGAAAACCTTCAGGAAAAAGCCTCAATAAGGCGTCTTGCAGATTAGATACGGCACCGAGATCGAATCAGTCAAAGGAAGGAACATAGGCAAACAACACAGCAATCAACAAGACCGGCAGCATGTTGGCCACCTCAAATTTCTTTCCAAAAACCAAATTAATACCAACGCAAAAGATCAGCATTGATCCGGTCATGGAAAGATACTCAAGAGCCTTTGTGGTCAAAATAGGTTCGATGAACACTGCAAGGAGCGTAATACTTCCCTGGAAAAGTCCCACGGGAATTGCAGAAAAAGCGCATCTGATACCTAACGATGCAGTCAGTATGAAGATTATGACAAAGTCCAAAATGGATTTAGCAGCGAGAATAGATACATCGTTGTGGATACCGTCTTGCACCGCTCCTACTACGGCCATGGCTCCAATACATACAGTTAACGAAGAAACAACAAAGGCGGTGACGAAGTTGTTGTCATTATTTCTGTGAGCTCTGTTTTTCAGGAATTCTCCAAATTTTTCAATTTTTCCTTCCAGATCAAATACCGTCCCGAGAAGCGTCCCGACGGCATAGCTCAGAACCACAACTAAGACGCCGGAAGTGAAAATTACGCCGTCCTTAATTCTGAACATCTGCTCTAAGCTGCCTGCGATCCCAATGAAAATAACGCACAGCCCGCACGCGGAGATTAAGGCCTTTTGATGGTTTTCAGCCAAACGGTTTCCGAAAATAATGCCTAGTATGCCGCCGATGGTAATAGCGAATACGTTTATCAGAGTGCCTAGTCCAGCCATTTGATTATCGAGGGAATGAGGATTTTTGTGATTCTTTATTCGAGCGCAGTATAAGCTTCGCCGTCCGAGTTTTTAGAGGATAAGGTTAATGCTTTTTTAGGCTGCTGGTGAAGTTCCCATGAAATGAAAAGCTCGAACGGAGAACGCATTGTCGAAAACGACAGGTGAATTTTGCCCCATGGTTACATCTGCAAAAGCTAACCTTATGTAAAATCGAAACTTTTCACAAGAATAATTACTTTTGAGTCCAAGGTGAATCAGTCATTACGTTTTGATAAGAAGGATCGAGATCTGCTCGTCAAAATTAACGAGGTCATCGATTCCGGGAATGTGTCTTCTGCCGAGCAGGAGACTTTTAGAACCTCTCTGCATCCGCACGGCATTCAAAACATGGTCAGCACCCATGAAGAACGAATGGCGATGGCTGAAGTCAACCTTTTGCAGCGATTAAACGACGGAACGGGCGTCGAGGCAAGACTTTCTGCCCTTAAGACGCTCCATGAAGAAGTGCTGTACAGTGCGCAAACGCCATTCCGTTTTAATACTTCACGAGTGCTGATTCAGCTCATGAAGGAGATTGTTCGCGCACGCGGCAATGAAGAAGAGCAGCTCCGTCTGATTCACGATTTCCAGAAAGTGGCGGCCGGCAATCCACGCATTGTGCGTGCTTTCCTTT
>LARN01000037.1 GCA_000980495.1 Acinetobacter sp. N54.MGS-139
ACCAATGTGCATCTTCATTCCGAAGTGCCAGTTGCTGCCTTTCTTCGCTGAACGCATTTCAGGATCTCGCTTTTTGTCGGCGTTTTTCGTCGAACTCGGCGCTTCAATAAAAGAGCCGTCAACAATCGTGCCCTTGCTGAACAGAAGCCCCCTGGCGGTAAGCTGCTGCTTGAACAAATCAAAGACTTGTTTGTCCAGAACGTTTTTCTCAAGGAGATGACGGAAACGTAGGATCGTGGTCTCATCGGGACATTTTGAATCCATCGTCAGACCGACAAAGCGGCGGCAGACGAACGAGTCGTGCAGTGTCTCCTCACACATGGGATCAGAAAGGTTATAAACCAGCTGAAGGAAATGAATGCGGATCATGAGTTCCAGCGGATAAGGCTGAGCACCGCGTTTACCTTCACTGTAGTAAGGTCCGATCAACGCTTTCAAATCCTGCCAAGGAATGATACGGTCCAAAGTCTCAAGGAACTTAGTTCTTCTGGCACCGCCCAGCTGCGGGGAGGTTTCTGCGAATAAATCAGCAAATGAGGGAGCTTTAATCTTCATAATCACACTTTTCGGTAGTGTGCTAATTATAGCATATCACCCACCTTTTGTGCAAAGGTTCCTTAAGTCTCTAAAGGCCATTGGGAAGAATCAAGCATTTTACAGAGCTTCCTTAATCTCAAAATGAAGAAATAGTTATAACTCAATTGGATAGCAATATTTGAGTTAAGCGCCCGGAGCCCACCAGTCTTTCAAATTCGTGAAAATAGATCCATGGAACAATGCTATATTGCCGTCTCTCTTCATCCAGCCTTTTTCCATCCAATCACTTAGCGTCAATGAGACAGAGGTCCGGCTTGCTGAAATAATGGCAGCGATTAAAGTAGCCGTCAGCCGAACCGGCATCGGATTCCAGCCTGCATAATTGGGTTTGTAATAGGACTTGATCAACGAATGCAGAAATGCGCGCAGACGGCTGTCTATATCCAGCGTGAAACAAGCCAGAAGCGCTTCGATGTGACTTTCTTGTTTAAAGGTGATGTTTTGAGCGACCTTTTCGTAGATGTTGATGTCTTTTCTGATTTCGCTATGCCAAACATCATACGGAAGAACCAATCCTGTGCTGTTCTTGATCGTATAGGCGCTGACGTTTGCCATTGTTCCCGTCAGCCCATCGATATCACCCATCGTTCGATTAGGGAGAATGAGACTTAGTACGTGCTCCTTGTCCTGCGTGTCTCAAAAGCGATAGAGGCAAAGACCGGTCAAAAGAAGTGTAATTTCTCCGTCAGGCGCGCCGTATTTCAGTTCCTCTCCCTTCTTGAAGGTACGCTTTTCGCCTAGGCGATTAAAGATTTCTACAACCTCTGCCGGCGCCTCAGGATGGAACCACTGTTCACCAAAAAGTATCTGTCTCATTTCCGTATTTTTTCTTTTTATCCTTGTGAGTGTAACCCCGTAACTATTTCTGAGATATAGCGATTACCCTGAATATAGCCGAAAACTCCTTCTCATCGGGGATTCCGAGGTTGGTAACTGCAATTTGTTTAGTACTTAACAGGACGAAACTTTCATGAGTCAAACTGTTCAGTACTTAACGGGGTCGTTTTTTGAAAAAGAGTAACTTTGAACGGTAAAAAATCCATCCAAAGGAGAAACTATGCGAACAAAATTAACGCTTACTGCCGCCTTTGTTGCTCTTACATTCGGCCAGGCCGCATTTGCGGCTAACCAGAACCTTTCTACGGATGTTCTGGTCGTCGGCGCAGGCTCAGCAGGTTTAACGGCAGCCGTCCAAGCCGCTGAAAAAGGCAAGAAAGTCATCCTGTTAGAAAAGAACCTTGGCGTCGGAGGCAGTTCTCAATTTGCTGAAAGCTTGTTCGCGGTCGGTTCCGAATGGAACCGCCTGAGAAGCGATCCTCTTACCAAAGAAGAAGCTTTCAAAACCTTAATGGAAAAACACGGCTATGTGATTGATGCCGCTAAAACCAAAGATTATGTCGAAGGCAGCGCTGAAAACATCTCCTGGCTCGCCGGTCACGGCATCAAATTTGAAGTTGTGCGCATGACGCCGTGGGAGGCCGCAACCTGGCACGTCATCAGTGATTACAAAGGCACAAATCACGGTGCAGGCTTAATCAAAGGACTCAAAGATGCTGCCGACAAGGCCGGCGTAGAAACCAAGCTAGGAACACCTGCCACTGAACTAATCCTGAATAAGGAAGGCGCAGTCGTCGGTGCGAAAGCTGCAGATGAAAAAGGCAATACCTACACCATCAGCGCAAAAGCCGTCATTCTTGCGACCGGCGGTTTCCGCGACGATCCTCAAAAAGTCAAAGACTGGGCGCATCGCGATCCTGAAGGCTGGAAGAGTTCTGTTCCTATCGGCAAAACCGGTGACGGCATCATCATGGCAACCAAAGCCGGTGCAGCGATGGGAAATGTTTCGTTCGTTCAGCATCTTGGCACCGAAGGCAAAGGCATCAAATTCTTAGGAAACCTCTATGCCACATCCTGGCAGCCTTCTGCACTTTGGGTCAACTGCGACGGCAACCGCTTCAGCAATGAAGATGTCGCCTTCTCTTTTGCTCAGGCCGCCAACGCGATTTACGCGCAGCCTCATCATTATGGCTGGTCGATCTTTGATGACAGCCAGGTCAAATACATGATGGAAAAAGGCGTGGATTCCGGTATCGGCGTTTTGGTTCCGGTCGGACAGAAACTGCCGAATCTGCAAAAAGAGATCGACGAAGCCGTCGCTGTTAAATCCGACGGCGTTAAGGCCGCAGACTCCGTTGCTCAGCTTGCTAAAGAATTAAGCGTTCCGAAAGCCAACCTGCAGAAAGCCGTTGACCAATACAACAAGGCTTGCGAAGTCGGCTATGACGGTGAATATTACAAAGAAAAAGCCTATCTCCGTCCACTGAATACGAAGAAACTTTACGCCATCAAACTCAAAGCCTACTTCTTCAGTTCTTACGGCGGTTTAAACACCAACCGCAAGCATCAGGTTCTGGACAAGAACAACAAACCGATTAAAGGTTTGTACGCCACCGGCCTTGAGGTCTCCGATATGGTAGGACCGACCTATTCCACTTGGTCTTCGGGGCATGCTTTCGGATTTGCTTCTTATTCCGGCCGGCATGCAGCTCTAAATGCGATCGAAGAGATGAAGTAATCCAAAGAATTTAGGGCGCCGACATCGACGCCCAAAACGAAAAGGTCCGAGGCTAAAAGCCCGGACCTTTTCTCCACCCGTTAATGAAAGCTATTTAGTGACAGCCGCATCCACAGCTGCTGCCATGTTCTTCATGACCATGGCCGCCGCATCCGCAGCCTCCTTCATGTTCTTCATGACCGTGACCGCCGCAACCGCAGCCGCCGGCATGCTCTTCATGATGGTGTCCGCCGCATCCGCAGCCGCAACCGCCATTTCCTTCAGGCTGAAGGGTTCCTGCAATCAGGGCTTCAATGACTTCATCGGGATTGCCGGAAACGCCGGGAAGCACATCAATACCGCTCTGAGCCAAAGAAACCAAAGCACCTTGGCCGATGCCGCCGCAAATAACAGCCTGAACGCTCTGTGTGGCTAAGAATTCAGCCAGAGCTTCGTGGCCGGAGGCTTCACTGTCAATCACAACACTTTCAACGATGCCCTGAGGCTGAACGTCAAAAATCTTGAACTGAGGAGCTTTGCCGAAATGCTGGCAAACAACGCCGTCTTCGTAAGGAATGGCAATACGCACTTTTAATTCTCCAGAAAATATTGTTCAGGAATTGTATCAAGGTTGCACGTAGGTTTTAGATGGTGACGAGCCGATGAAATTTCAAGCCTCGCAAATGCAAAAAAGTTTTTCTAAGCCGAAAATGGTGCTTAGCAATGAGTCGTTACTTCTAAATAGAACAATAATTCATAGAATTACAGCTCACAAAACTGATCCTTAAATCATGTCCCTCATCGAAAAGCTTTTTAAAGTCAAAGAGCGCGGCTCATCGACTAAGACAGAATTCTTAGGTGCCATCTCGGCATATCTCGCAGTTTGTTATCTTTTCATCGTGGTCCCCGGCATGCTTGCTGACGCAGGGATGCCGATCGGAGACGCCACGGTCGCTACCATTTGGGCGGCAATTCTCGGTACATTGATGATTGCGTTCATTGCCAACTATCCGGTGGTTGTGGCGCCGGGCCTCGGAATTTCTGCGTACTTCGCATATTACGTCTGCGGAGCCATGGGCCTGACCTGGCAAGCCGCCTGCGCCGCAGTTGTGATTTCCGGCTTCGTGTTCTTCATTTTGACGGTCACCCGAATCCGGCAAGCCATCATTAAAGCGATTCCACTGGATCTTAAGCTCGCGATTGTGGCCGGTATCGGCGCTTTCATTACGATTATCGGTCTTAAAAACGCCGGCATCGTTGTCGCCACGCCTTCTACCATGATCGGCTTGGGCAATATGATGCAGCCGCAAGCTTATCTGACCATTCTCGGTGTGGTGCTTGCAGGATGGATGATGGCCAAAGGCATTCGCTTAGCTTTGCTGATTACCATCCTGATCGTTGCCGCCTTAGGCATCGTCACCGGTGTGACCCCGACAGACGGAATTCACAATCTCCTCTCCACCGACTTCAAACTCCTTCCGACCGAAACCATCTTCCAGGTCGATTTCAATAAGATGCTGACTGTCGGTATTGTCGGCGTGCTCTTCTCAATTACGATGGTGGACTTGTTTGACAACATGTCAACTTTAATCGGCTTGTCTTTCCGAGCCGGTTTCATGGATAAGAGCGGTAATATTCCTGGACTTGACCGAGCCCTTATTTCTGACTCTATCGCCACGATGGGCGCCGGTTTCATTGGCACACCGACTTCTACCGCGATTCTGGAAAGTGCCGTCGGTATTGAAGCCGGTGCCAGAACCGGTCTTTGCGCCCTGTTCCTCGCCGGTTTCTTCGCCTTGACTTTGTTCGTCGCTCCGCTGCTCACCTTGGTTCCGGCTTTTGCGACCGCCTGCGTTCTGATCATTGTGGGTTACATGATGCTTCAGGGTACTGCCTCCAGAATTAATTTTTCTGATGTAACGACCGGCCTTCCCTGCTTCTTAACGATCTTCATGATGCCGTTTACCTTCAACATTGCCACAGGTCTGGCTTTCGGCGTCATCAGCTTCGTGCTTCTGAAGCTTCTGGCAGGAAAGAAGGAAGAAATCACGCTCACCATGGCTGTTCTTGCGGTTGTCTTTGTGGGTATTTTGATTTCCCACTAATCTTCAGCTAACCGTTTCGTACAAAAGTTCACAGCAGATCGGACAAGAATGCCTTATCCTTGTCCGATCTTTTTATATGAATTTGAAGAATTAAAGATGACCAGCATGCAGGAAACAAAAGCTGAACTGACTCTCGACCACTTCGGAAATGACCCGATCACCCGTGTTGAAAATGCTCTCTCCGGTTTAAGAGAAGGCAACGGCGTCGTCGTACTTGATGACGAAAGCCGCGAAAACGAAGCCGACTTAATCTACTCTTCCGATCATCTGACAGAAAAGCAAATGGCTCTGATGATCCGTGAATGCTCCGGCATCGTCTGCGTCTGCCTTCGTGACGAAGACTGCAAACGCTTAGAGCTTCCTCAGATGGTTGCTTCCAACTCCAACACTCAGGGCACTGCTTTTACGGTATCCATTGAAGCTGCTCACGGCTGCACCACCGGCGTCAGCGCTAAAGACCGTGTCACAACGATCAAAGCTGCTGCCAATCCCAACGGCAAACCAGAAGACCTTCTTCGCCCCGGCCACGTTTATCCGCTTCGCGCCCGCTCCGGCGGCGTGTTAGAACGCAGAGGCCACACTGAAACGACCGTTGATTTGATGAGAATCGCCGGCCTGAATCCTTGCGGCGTCCTTTGCGAACTGATGAACGAAGACGGAACGATGGCTCGCCTGCCGGAAGCATTGGCTTTCGCAAAGAAACACGATCTTCCGATCATTACGGTTGAAGACCTGGTTAAATACCGTCAAGAAAAGAACGTCTAATCATTCGTTGCTGGCCGGACAAAGTTCCGGAGCGGCAAAGTAATTGATTTTTGAAGGCTTCCGACATTAATTCGGAGGCCTTTTGTATTTCTAACAGCTGCAAGCTTAGGGCTCAGCCTTCTTTGTAATACTTCAATCTGAAGATCGTAGCGCCTAAGGAAGCGGCAACAATAATCAAAATACCTAAGAACGTGAATGCGTCCGGAATTTCGTCAAAGAACAGATAGCCGAATATCACGGCAAAGATCACAGCACTGAACTGCAGTGAAGCGCAAAGAAGCGTTTTGCCTTTCTTCCAGCCGATGTTTTGTGTCCATTGACCGAGTGCCGTGAAAACGCCCATAAGCAGAACAGGAATCGAGAATACATGCTCTGCCTGCAAGCCTTTCGAAAACATCAAGGTCGCTGCCGCGCCCGACACCGTGCAAGCCAACGCAAACCAAAAGAGCGTTCTGATCGGCGGTTCACCTTTTAGTCCTAATAAACGCAACGAAATACTGGAACCCGAACTCAATGCGCCGGACAAAAGGCCGAGGCCGACATAAAAAGCATTTTGATCGGCCACATCAGGCCGGAGAACAAGCAGGACACCCGCAAACCCGATCAGTAAAAAAGCAAACAGCATCCAAGGAATCTTTTTGCCTCTGAACAGATACCAGCCGAATACCCACAGTCCTAGAAACAGAGGACCGGTGTACTGCAGCGTCTGCGCCGTAGAAAGAAGAATATGACGAGCAACCAAAATATTGATGCTCAGTGCTCCGACGCCGCATAAAGCGCGCGAGAGCTGAAGCGCAGGTTCATGCGTCTTAAGAGAAGTTTTTGTGGCGGTGACAAGGCAGATGGCTACGGACAAGACAACGATGGAGCGCAGAAGGAAGATTTCGTAGAAAGCCATCGACACCGGCATCGCCTTGATGGAGACGTATGCGCAGCTGATGAAAAATGTAGAGAGAACAATCCAAAAAGAACCCATGGCTGTATTTCTGTTTCTTGCCAGTCGCAGATACAAAAATATACCGTGAGTTACGCTGTCTCCTCAATTTTTAGGACAAAACAAAACCGGCGTCGGCTGAAAAATTTCAGCCGTCACGCCGGTCCTAACCCACTAAGGTAAGGTTACTTGCCCAATGTCAGCAATTCGCCGGAGAACTGACCCAGCCATCCGTCGCCGAATGCATCATGTGCATAGTGACGGAATTCATTGCCGGCCTGCTGAAGTTCGAGTTCGTTTTCAGGCGTCATATCGCCGGTACCGAAGCCGAGCATGTCTGTGACGAATACCAAAGTACGAACTTCCTTGTCATTCTTCATGACAGGAGCAACGAGGAAGAAGTCGTTGGCTTCAACGTTCTTGCGATCAGCGCCGAAGAGCTTGAAGTAGTCATTAGCGCGAAGAATGTTCTGGCAGAGAATGATCTTCGGGCTCTTTTCAGCAACTGCGGCCTGGAAAACCTGACCTCTCTGAGCAACGAGGAAATTCAGGAAATCACGGTAAGAAGGCAGTCCGGTGTACTTCGCCATTGTGACTTCGCCGTCAGCGGTCTTAACAGCAGGCTTTTCCATCCAAGCGTTCGTTGTAATCATTCCGATGCAGAGCGGAGAAACACTCAGCATAAGGATCGGCTGTTTATCTTCCTGTCCTTCGGGCTTGAAAACAAGAGAAGTTTCTGCTTCAGGATTGCCTGTAATACTGTTAATCAGACGAGTAACGGATTTGGTGCAAGGGCATGTTGTCGGCAGTGCGCGCTTTAAAGCATCGATATTCGTAACCGGATTGGCAAAGACTTTTTCCGGATCGATCGGCAGCGGGCAGCGAGCGCTGTGATCTACGACCAGCCAGATCGGTGCATTGGGGTTGCCGCCCATGCAGCCGGAAAAAGAGCTGATGAATTGAGTAAATAACTCAGGAACTTGAACCATTTCGATATCCTCCAAATTAAAAATATTCTTTTTGTCGCGCACCCGACTTTGGGCAGGAGAAACACCCGCTCATCCGAGGCTGCTCATGTATAAGCAGCACTCAGAAGGAATCCTTAAAGTCGGCTGACTCGGAACAATTATTTTTTGCTGCAGCCGCAACCGCATCCGCAGTCTGTGGCAGCTTCGACTTCTGCATCCATCAGAGCTTCGGTTTCAGCCTGTTCAGCCTTTTCCTTTTCTTTCTTTTCGACCTTGTGGCTGACGGGACCGCAGTCGATAGCAGCCTCAACTTCAGCGTCCATCAGGGCTTCAGTCTCGAGTTGTTCTTTCATTACTTCGTCTTTTTTATCTGCTTTGGTCATTGATGCTCCTCAAACATAGTTTTTATTGAGGCCCCTTCGCCCCAACACGTATTTCACGATTCACTTTAACCTCAGAGGGATCGGTTAGGTGTGAAGAGGCCCGAAAACGGGCATGAAAATCCAGTCTCGTGAATGTGCAGTCACGACCAAAATTCCGTTTACCCGTCAATTTTTGGCGTAAATACAGAGGTCCTATTGGAGTTAAGGATGCTGTCATACCGATAGAGGTAATTTTTTCAATAAAGACTGTTAGTAATGCAGATCTTGTGAAATACCTATATAACGCGATTACAAGTCAGCTGTAGCAAAAGTAAAATTGAAGAAAGGTGAAGTCGTGAGTTGGCAGCACGCTGCCGGCAGATTGATAAATAATTTTTGGCTGGCGAGATGAAAAACGAAGTTTTAGCAGAACACCTGCGCTTCTTCAAAGAAACTGAAGAAGGTCAGGAAGAATTATCCGAGGTCGATGCTCGCTCCGTAGCCCGAGGCGAGATCAGAGGGGAGATTAGAGGGGAGGCAAAAGGATTCGTGAAAGGCGAACTTTCCATGGTCACTAAACTCATACTCACTAATAAGGTGCCTTTAGAACTTCTTGCCGCAACGTCAGGCCTATCTGTAGATGAGCTAAAGAAAATCAAAAATAGCTTGTTGAATCCTGCTTGATGCAATCAACCTGCAAAAGTTTCTAAAGCGCAGTTGTTTCTGTTCGGTTAGTAGTTTGCTATGCCGTCCTCTGCGGCGCTTGGATTCTAAAAAATTAATTGGCTGATTTTCCCAAAGGAAAGTTAATAAGATGAAGGTAGAACTTTCACCTGGACATCTGTACTTCTCCACACAACAGGAAGAAGACGGGGAAGAGTTGTCCGAGGTCGATGCCTGCACTGTAGCTCAAGCAAAGGCCGAGGAAAAGTTATCCATAGTGACAAAGCTCATTCTCATCAACGATATTCCTTTGGAGATCATTGCCAAGGTATCAGATTTACCAATGGAAGAACTGGAAAAAATTAAGAAGGATCTGACTCCTCCAGCCTGAACCCGACTTATTTCGTTCCGCCGAACCTGAGTTTGACATTAGATTTTTTGAAATAGTATGATTATTTCAAAGCTCTCCTTCATATTTTATCGAAAGGCTCGGTCGCTATGGACAAAAAAGTTAAGAAAGAAAACCGCGGGGGCGCTCGCGAAGGTGCAGGCCGCAAAGGTCTCGGCAGTACAAAACGTGTTTCTGTCTGTCTCACGGACGAATTGGTTCCGGTTTTCAAACAGTTAGGCGGCGCGAAATGGCTTCGCTGTGAGCTGGAACGTGTCGCAGAGCCGGCACGTACGCTGGATACAGACCAGATTTTGGTTCCGGCAATGAATCCGACACATCTGAGTATTCCCGTCTATGAATGCGGCGTTCAGGCAGGTTTCCCTTCCCCGGCAGAAAGCTATGTCGACAAGTCGCTGGACTTAAATGAATACTTAGTCGCCAATCCTGCCTCAACATTCTTTGTCTACGTGACAGGCGACTCCATGGACTTGGCCGGCATGGACGAAGGCGACCTCTTAGTCGTCGACCGCTCCCCGGAGCCCAAAAACGGCGACATCGTCATCATGAGCATTAACAACGAATTTACCGTTAAGCGCTATATGAAGGACGACAAAGGGCTGCGCCTGCTCCCCGAGAGCTCAAACCCGATCTACAAGCCAATCCTCCCGAAAGATTTTGATGAATGGCGCTTTATCGGCGTCGTGAAGTACACAATCAAAAGCAACTAACTATGCAGGTATTCGCGCTGGTGGACGGAAACTCTTTTTTCGCCTCCTGCGAAAAAGTCTTTCGTCCGGACTTAACCGACCGCCCCGTCATTGTGCTCAGCAACAACGATGGATGCGTCGTCGCTCGATCCAAAGAAGCGAAAAAGCTCGGCATCAAAATGTGCCAGCCCTACTTCGAGATCGATGAGTTCTGCCTTCGGGAAAACGTCGCCGTTTTCTCGAGCAACTACGAACTCTATGCCAATCTGTCCGGACGCATGATGTCCACCATCGCTTCCCAAGTCGACTGCATCGACCCGTACAGCATCGATGAATGCTTTGCCAATATGAGCGGGTACGAAGGATTAGGCACCGACCTGACCAAACTCGGCTTTCGGATCAAGGATAAAGTGTTTAAGGATGTCGGCATTCCCACCTGCGTCGGCATCGCGCCGACAAAAACCTTAGCCAAGTACTGCAACCATCTGGCAAAACACTACGCCGGACTTAAAGGTGTGTGCAATTGGCTCGACTTAACGCCTCAGCGGCAGGCAAAGGCGCTTGCCTGCGAACCCGTCTCAGAAATCTGGGGCGTCGGCAGACGCTACACCGAGCACCTCGGCAAGATGGGTATTCGTACCGCCTTGGATTTAGCTTGTGCAGATGCGGAAGCCATCCGTGATCGATTCGGTATTACGCTTTCCATGACGGTAAGAGAACTTCAAGGAACGTCCTGCATTCCGCTGGAACTTGTCAAACCTAAAAGACAGCAGATCATGCGAAGCCGCAGTTTCAGTCAATTGGTCTGCGACAAAGACGACCTTTTAGGTGCGATTACTTTCCACGCCCAGGAATGCGGAAGAACCTTGCGCCGCGAAGGTACCGTTGCCCATACCGTGGGAATCGTCTTAAACACAAATCCTTTCCGCCTGCAGGATGTCCAGCAGCACGCGTATCCGTGCGTAGGGCTCCCCTACCCGATCTCGGATACCAACACAATCATTCATTACGCTCGGAGATTACTCAACCAGACGTATCGCAGAGACTGTCTGTACAAACGCGCCGGTGTGTATGTCGGAGAAGTCGTTCCGAAAGACGCCGTCACTAAGGATCTTTTTGAGGAGCCGGAGACCGAGCAGCAGCAGGTCGTCTGCGAACTGATGGACTCCATCAATACGCGCTACGGCAAAAATACGCTCTGTTTTGCGGCCTCTAAATTAGGCAAAAGCACTTGGGAAATGTCCCGCGCTCGTTTAAGTCCCGGTTACACCACCTGCTGGAAAGACCTGCCTCGCATCGGCCCGCTCTTAGTGGAAACGGTGCCGTTCTAATCGGCACAACGCAAAGAAAAATCGGCAGGAAAGCCAAGAAGCTCGCCTGCCGATTTTGTATTTGTTCGTCTTCGATTACAGAAGACCGGTCAGAACGACGGTGATAATCAAGAGCGGAGACAAAATACCGATCACAATACGAATCGCCCAAAGCAGCCAGGTTTGCACGGGACCTGCGCTCGTGAGCTGCTTAGCGGTCACCTTCCAGGCAATCCAAGCTGCGGCCACGCTGAAGCCGATTTCGGAAAGCGGCATACCGACGTTGCAGGTAAGAAAGTCGAGCAAATCAAAGACGTTCTTGCCGAAGATCTTAAAGTCGGACAGAGAGCCGAAGCTCAGTGTGCAGAAAAGGCCGATAAAAGCGGCCAGCGCAGTTGTGATCCAAGTCACGGCTGCACGAGAGAGGCGCGTGTAGTCCAAAACAGAAGCCACCACGGCTTCAAGCATGGACATTGAACTCGTAATCGCCGCAACAACCAAGCAGAAATAGAACAGAATCGCAAAGAAAACACCGAACGGCATCTGCGAGAAAATCGCCGGCATCGTCACAAACGTGAGTCCGGGGCCTGCTGTCGGGGACAAATTAAAGGCAAACACGGCAGGCATCACCATTAAGCCGCCGAGCACAGCAGCCATGATCGCCAGGAATGCCACCCAAGCCGTGGAGGTTAGAAGATTCACTTTCTCGGAGAGGTAGCCGGCATAGGTCACCATCACGGCCGCACCTAAAGACAGCGAGAAGAAAGTAAAGCCCATCGCGTTAAAGATCGCAGAGGAAGTAAAGCCGCTCCAATTCGGTTTAAAGAGATATTCCAGACCTTTAACGGCGCCGGGAAGTGTTAATCCTCGAACGATCAAGATGAGCATGAGGATAAAGAGAACCGGCATCAAAAACTTAGCCAGTCTCTCGATACCCTTCTGGACGCCTAAAGAAACAATCACCGCGTTGGCGAGCAAGAAGATGATCTGATAGAAGTACGCTAAGGCGCCGTTGCTCACAAACGAACCGAAGTTTTTATTGAGTTCGTCCACATTAGAGACAATTCCGGTTCCTGTAAATGCGTCGATCAAATACTTGATACACCAGCCGCCGACGCAGGAGTAAAAGCAAAGAATCGCAAAAGCGGTAACGACACCGACCGTGCCGAACACGCCCCAGTGCTTGCCGACCACTTTCTTTAAGGAACCGATCGCACCCATTCTTCCTTCTCGGCCGATGACATACTCGCTGATGAGCATCGCCACACCAACTGTAAAGGTAAAGAGCAGATAAGAGAGAAGGAAAACGGAACCGCCGTTATTGCCGGCAAGATAAGGGAATTTCCAAATCGCGCCCAAGCCGACGGCAGAGCCTGCACTTGCCAGAATGAATCCGATTCTGGATCCCCATGTGGAATTTGAAGCCATAGTCTTAATCTTGTTGGTTTAGCTGCTGTATATGTTACAGGCTGAAATCATCACGAGAAGGATCCGAAACAACAGAATGATCAGCGGCCGTCCGGTCTTCCGCTTCGACACGTATCTTCAGAGACAAAAACCTTATCGATCAGCTGATTGTTTTTATCGACGTGTTCGATTTCGTAAGCAGGAAATCCTTCTTTAAATCTGTCCCTGAACTGTTGATTGAGGCAAACGCCGTTGAAGCCTCCCGTTACTAAGCGCTGTTTGTCTTCCTGAGAGAAGTTAGCGGCAAGGTTCTGAGTATGTTTGATGCGGTAGCGGATTACACCTTCTTCAGAAACACCCAAAGGCGTGACTTCATAGCCGTCCTCACTTTCGATTTCGGGAATTTTGGCGTAAGGCGTTTTAAGCAGCTGCTGAGCCGTCTTGGGCTGATCGCGCAAAAGTGAGCCGATCGCCGGAAGCAGGTCTCTGGAGATATGCGTTGAATTCAGGCTCTTGTCGAAGTTCAGACAAGCTTTCGTTTGAATCTTGGCACTATCAAAACGCGTACCCGCTCCGTCTAAAAATTCGTAATTGACGTTTCCGATGTTGTGGTCGTAGTAGGCCGGCGTCTCAACACAGGTTAAGCCGAGAAGGAAGGTTTTGAAGTATTTCTTTTCTGCTTCCGTAAAAGAAGAGCCTTTGCGACCGACAAAATTCAGGCGAACGTTGATTTGGGACTTTTCGTCTTGGCCCAGGACAGAGGCTTTTGCGCCTTCGAGGGATGCGGACTGAGCGCTTAAGGCGCAAGAGAGTTTTTCATTCAGAGCTTCTACGCTGAGTGCCTTTGAGTTCTGTGCTTCCTGCTTATCAGTTTTGACTTCTTCGGATTTATTTCCGATAAATTCATAGGCCAAAATAAAAACAGCGCTGACTCCAGCAATCACGTAGCGATAATCCACTCCGAACCACTTCACTTTATCTTCTCCGACACTTTAGGACTCAACGGTTATTATTACGGTTTTTGTTCGCTAACAAAGCGTTTCCATTCTATTTTTGAGCCGTGCGGTGATGTGCCTTAAATGCGCACCAAAAAAAACACGAGCCGAATTGAGTGGTTATCCTGTGGTGAAAATTAACGGAGGTCTGCATGATCACAAAAACTCTTCCTTTTCTTTTAGCTGCCGCTTTAGGCTTATCCACTTCTGTTATGGCTCAAACAACTGCAACTTCGGCAAAAGCAAAACCGGTTTCCCTTACCCAGCAAGTACAAGATCTCAAAGCAACCGTGCTTCAGCTTCAGAAGCGGGTCGATTACCTTGAAATGCTGGTTCCTCCGTCCACAGCCGTGTTAATGCCGGATGCCAGAAAGCTTTCCAGCATTCGTGTTAACGGAGCTACTTTTCTGATGTCGATTGACAAGCCGTCCGGCAACGAAAAAGGCAGCGACTTCATTCTCACAGTCGTTAACCCGCAGAGCATTACTTACACGAACA
>LARN01000038.1 GCA_000980495.1 Acinetobacter sp. N54.MGS-139
GTTTGTACAAATCGACGACAAGCCTTTGTGTTTCGGCCCGTGTAAGTAGCGAACCTATTTGTGTTCCATACTGCATTATTTGACTCCTTAAGAGTCAACTTTTTCTAGGACAAGACAATTGTTATTGACAAGTTAGAAATTCTTAAATTTTGAGGAATAAAATGAGAATGATTCCTATTTAATTCTTTTTACAATTTTCAGAGGTTGTATGAAATTAGCAAAAACAGCTTTGGTCATAGCATTGGCCTCCGTCGGTACGATGGCTGCCGCTGAGTCTCAGGTAACGCTTTACGGGACGATCGACGGAGCAGTGGTCGTCAACAAAGCAAAAGGAGGAGACGCTACTGTTTCTCTCGAAGACGGTATCGCAGGAGGCAGTGTTTGGGGTATCGAAGGAAGTGAAGATTTAGGAAACGGATACTCCGTCGGCTTCCTTTTGGAAAACGGTTTTGCTATGGATAGCGGCTCTGCCGGGGAAGAAGGCAAGGCCTTCAGCAAACAGGCAACCCTTTCTTTGTCCGGAAATTTCGGTGAACTTGCATTCGGCCGCATGGGCGGCTTAGCCTCTTATGAAGGTTCTTATTCGATTTGGGATGCGTCTCCCTTCGGTACCGACTATCTTCAGGCCGGATTGGGAAATACGTTCGTGACAGGCCAAATCAACAATAATAGTATCGTTTATGTTTCTCCTGAATTCGGCGGCTTGAAAATCCACGCACAGTACTCCAACGGCGTTGAAGACGATACAGCAAAATGGTCCCGCAACAGCCACTACTACGGTTTGGGCCTGACATATGAAATCGGGAAATTGTCTTTAGCGGGTATCGTTGAACGCTTCGACAATAAGTCCGAAGAAGACAAAAACAAAGCCACAATGGTCTATAGCTTGAGTGCAACGTATGACTTTGAAGTTGCCAAGGCTTTCTTCGGCTACCAGTACGCAAATCGTTTCCACTCCCTGGATCAGCTGGAAGATGTTTGGGTTTCCGGCAAAGGCATGAATCAAAATGCCTTCACGTTAGGCGCAGAAGTTCCGGCTGCCGGCGGTACCTTCAAAGTTGCTGCCAACTACGGATTCGGCAAAGTTAAGTCTGCCGACGGCGTTGTGGTGGACGACACAAAGCTCTCCAATGACAAATTCAATCGCTTCACAGTCGGTGCGGCATATGAATATCCGCTCTCTAAACGTACCTTTGTTTACGGCTGGGGCGCTTATGCAACCGCCGGAAAGATGTTTAAAGAAAAGGCTGTTGAAGAGAATTTCAAGTCCTGGAGCTTGGGCTTAGGCTTGCACCATACCTTCTAACTTCAGTTAGGAAGACCAGCGTGACGCCTCGCTCTCCGGCCTAAAAACGGCGGAGTTTAGCGAGGCGTTTCTTTTTGGAACGGTTTCATGGATAGGTGAAGAGTCTGAGTTTTGCTCCTGAGAAGGGAAAGGAAGTTGCCCGCGAATACTATAATTTTTGAAAAAAGGAACCTCAAATCATGCTCTCTACCATCTTTACGATAGCCGCTGTTCACTTGATCGCGCTTATGTCACCTGGGCCGGATTGCTTTATCGTTATGCAAACTGCCGTCGGCCGCTCGAGAAAAGAAGCGCTCTGCTGCGTTTTGGGAATCACGTTAGGCGTCGCCTTTTGGGCCGCCTTATCTCTCTTAGGTTTACAGTGGCTGTTTGAACGTTTTGCGTGGCTTCAGCAAGTGATCATGCTGCTCGGAGGCCTGTACCTAGGGTGGCTTGCTTACGTTCTTCTCAAAAGCGCCTTTAAGAAAGGTGCGGCACCTCAGGCCGAAGTGCAGGCGGCAGGCTCAGGATTTCGCTCCTTTGTTGTCGGTTTGCTGACTAATCTGTCTAACGCAAAAGCACTGATCTACTTTAGTTCTGTGTTTTCGCTGTTTGTCACCGGAAATATGGGAAGTACGGAAGCTGCAGTGATTTACGCCGTGGTCGTTCTTGAAAGTCTTCTTTGGTTCTCTTTCGTGGCTTTAATTCTCGGAATGCCGAAGCCCAAAGCTTTTTATCGGAGATCCGGAAAATGGATCGACGGCATTTGCGGTGCGATATTCGGGGCTTTTGGAGCAGCCTTAGTTTGGACGGCAGTCAAAGAAGCCACACACTGAATTTTACGAACTCAAGGATTTTTACCTGCAATCCTGAAACAGCAAGAGCTCGGAAACCGAGCTCTTGCACTGAGGATCCTATCTAATTACTTCATGGGTTTGCCATTATTAGCACGCATGATCTGATGCGGTCTGATCAGATAGAACACAGATAGATAACCGCTCCAAATGTGAACCAGTCTTGTGAAGGGAACGATCAGGAAAATGATCAAACCGACAAAGATGTGTCCTTTCTGCCAATCCGGAACGAGAAGAATGTTCTGCCAGGCTTGGTAATCAAAGGAGAAGAGACCTCGAACCCATCCTCCTAACAGAATGATCGTTGCGCCGGACTTGTCGTAAAGGTAGGAATTCACGACGCAGCCGATACCGAGAATGATGACCGCAAGAAGCAGGAACAAAACCCAGAAGTCACTCGGGCGGGAGGCCGCTCTGACACGCTCGTTGGTTAAACGGCGCCAAGTCAGAATGATCAGGCCGGTAATTGCGACGATTGCCGAGAGGCCGCCGCAGATAATTTCCATCATCTGGTGCAGACGTGGTGTCAGACCGGCAGCGTTGAGCCACTCGGTCGGTGTAAACAGACCGAAGCAGTGTCCGCAGAAAAGGAAGATCACGCCGATATGGAAAAGGTTGGCACCCCAGAAGATGTCCTTCTTATCCAATATTTCGCTGCTCTGGCTTTTCCAGCTGAAGGGCGCCAGAACAAAGCGCGCCAGACTGCCGAGTATTAGAACGGCGATAACGACATAAGGCAGCACTCCGAAAATCAGGAAGTGCCATGCAAGTGTAAAGCTGCTCATTATTTGCCCTCCTGTGTAGAGTCCGGAGCGCGCTGATATTCCTCAAACAAAGGAATGATTTTGCGGTTCATAGGACCGCCGAAAAGCGAATCCGCACGGCGTCTCATGTCTTCTCCGCCGCCGAGGTTGTAGCCCTGCGTGCCTTGCAGAAGAACAGCGGCTTCCGTGTTGCGGTTGGCAGACGGAACCACGAAACGATCCTTATAGTCTGCTATTGCCAACAGACGATGCATGTCGCAGACGTCCTGAACCGTAAGTCCCAATGCCTTGAGTTCATTGGTTTCTTCAATGCCCTGAAGTTGTTCGGGAAGAATTTCACAGGTCAGGAACTGGCTGGTGCCTGCATTGTCTGAGTATTTGCGGAGGATGGTTCTTTCCGCAAGCAGACGGCTTAAGGCTTCGACGACAGGCTTAATGTTGCCGCCTGCGAGCAGATTGGCCAAGTACTGCATCGGAACGCGCAGGCTATGGACATCGGGGATAAAACCCTTCATGGAGAGTTTGCCTACGTCAACTGCCTGCGCAATCGGAGAAAGCGGCGGGACGTACCAAACCATCGGCAGCGTTCTGAATTCCGGGTGCAGCGGAAGTGCGATCTTCCATTTGGAAATCATCTTGTAAATCGGAGAAGCTTTGGCGGCTTCAATCCAATCGTGCGAGATGCCGGCTTCTAAGGCTGCAGCTTCGATTTCCGGATCGTTCGGATCCAAGAAGATCTGACGCTGAGCTTCATAAAGATCGCCTTCGTTAGGTGTGGATGCAAGATCTTTGATCTTATCGGCATCGTAGAGCATCACACCCATGTAGCGGATACGGCCTACACAGGTTTCAGCGCATACCGTGGGAAGGCCGGATTCAACACGCGGATAACAGAAAATGCATTTTTCGGCTTTACCGGTTGTCCAGTTGTAGTAGACCTTCTTGTAGGGGCAGCCGCTCATGCACATACGCCAGCCTTTGCACTTGTTCTGGTCAACCAAAACAATACCGTCTTCTTCGCGTTTGTAAATAGAGCCGGAAGGACAGCTTGCAACGCACGCCGGATTCAGGCAGTGCTCGCACAGACGCGGCAGATAGAAGAGGAACGTGTTCTTGTACTGAGCGTAGATTTCGCGTTCTACGTTCTTTAAGTTCACGTCATCGACGGTCTTAATATCGACGCCGCCCAGATTGTCATCCCAGGCTGCAGAACCGTTGATCTTCTTCATCTTCTTGCCGGTCAGGTAAGAGATCGGCTGAGCGGTCACGCATGTCTTCATGCGGGGTGCTTTCTGAAGGTTCTGATAATCAAAGGTAAAAGGCTCGTAGTAGTCGTCAATCTGCGGCAGTTTTGGGTTGGCAAAAATGCCGGAGAGCAGGCCGAGCTTTGTGCCGCGGCGCAGCCGCAGCTTGCCGTTGTGCAGTTCCCAGCCGCCTGTCCATTTCTGCTGGTCTTCCCAGCTCTTCGGGTAACCGACACCGGGTTTGGTTTCAACGTTGTTAAACCAAATGTACTCAGTTCCGGGACGATTCGTCCAAACGTTCTTACAGGTAACGGAACAGGTGTGGCAGCCGATGCATTTGTCCAGATTCAGGACCATGCCGATTTGAGCACGAATCTTCATACTGCACCTCCTTTCTTGTCCGCTTCTTCATCCATCCAGTCCACTTTATTCATCTTTCTGACCCAAGTGAAGTCGTCGCGGTTCGGGGCAATCGTGCCGTAATAGTTAAAGGCATATGACAGGTGGCCGTACCCGCCGATCATGTGCGTCGGATTCAAAATAACGCGTGTCGGAGAGTTGTGGTCGCCGCCGCGCAGGCCCGTGACTTCCGAACCCGGGGTGTTGACCGTCTTTTCCGTTGCGTGCTGCATGACACAGAGCCCTTCAGGCATACGAGAAGAAACAATCGCACGACCGACAACGGCACCGTTGGCGTTCCAGCACTCAATCCAATCGTTATCGACGATGCCGGCGTTAGCCGCATCAATATCACTCATCCACACGACAGGACCGCCGCGGGAAAGCGTCAGCATGCGTTCGTTGTCGTAATAGGTTGAGTGAATACCCCACTTCTGATGAGCCGTCATGAAGTTAAGAATGATGGCCTTGTTGCCGTTGTCGGCGACGTCACGGTAACCGGAGAGCGCCCTCTGATTAGCCGGCGCTCTGTACTGAGCAAACTGCTGACCGAAGGCTCTCATCCAAGCGTGGTCTTGGTAGAACTGCTGGCGGCCGGTAATCGTGCGCCACGGCAAAAGCAGATACTTGTTCTGCCAGAAGGCTACATACGGGATTTCATCGTTTTCCGTACCGGACCAGTCAGGAGCACTGAAGGTCTTAGCCGGGCGATGTGCCAGATCATCGAAGGTGATCTTGTCGGCAATGTGTCCTTCGGAGAGGAAGCTGGCATCTACGCCGCACTGGTCTTTCACAAACGACCAGCTTCTGAAGGACAAAGCACCGTTGGTTTCGGGAGAGACGCGAAGGATGAAGTTGGCGGCATTGATGTCCGTTTCCATCTTCGGACGGCCCTTGGCCACGCCTTCCTGCACCGTGCCGTTTAACTGGCAGAGTTCGGAGATTTCCGGATCCAGGTTCCACTTGATGCCGCGGTTGCCGCCGCCGTTGGTGGAAAGCAGCGGTCCGATCGAGGTGTACTTGTCGTAAATCGTGCGGTAGTCGCGATCGATGACGTGGATCAGCGGAGCGGTCTTTCCGGGGATCAGGTCGCACTCGCCCTTGTACCAGTTCTTGACGTCAAGCGCCTGGCCGAGTTCGTGCGGAGAATCGTGTCCGAGCGGTGTGAGAACGACGTCAGTGACGCTGCCGAAATCTTCTGCATATTCGGAAGCAATTTCAGAGAGCTTCTTAGCGATATCTTTAAAGGTCTGCCAATCGCTTCTGCCTTCCCAAGAGCATTGAACGGCTTTAACGAACGGATGGATGAAGCTGTGCATATCCGTCGTGTTGATATCGTTCTTTTCGTAGAAGGTGGCGGCCGGAAGCACGATATCGGAGTAGATCGAAGTCGTGCTCATTCGGAAGTCCATGTTGACGAGAAGATCCAGCTTGCCCTGAGGTGCGGGGCGCCACTTTTCCAAGAGCGGCATGAGTTCTTTGTGAGAACCGTCAAGTTCTCCGCCTAAGATGCCGTTTTCGGTTCCGAGCAGGTGACGCAGGAAGTATTCCTGACCTTTGCCGGAGGAGCCCAACACGTTGGAGCGCCAAATAAAGAGGTTGCGCGGCCAGTTTTCTTCGGCGTCTAAGTCCAGGCAGCTGAAGGAGATTTTTCTGTCTTTAAGCTGATTGATGAGGAACTGTTCCGGCTCGGTACCGGCGGCTTTCGCAGCCGCTGCGATCTTCGTCGGATTGACATTGAGCTGCGGAGCAGACGGGAGCCACCCCATCAGTTCACTCTGAATGTTGTAGTCAATGTAGGTACCGTCAAAGACTTTGGTATCGGCCAGCGGAGAGAGCATATCCGAGAGCGGAATGCGTTCATAACGCCACTGATCGGTGTGTTCGTAGAAGTAGCTCGTCGAATTCATGTGACGAGTGGCCGGTTCCCAGTCTTTAGCGAAGGAGTACTCGCCCCAGCCTGCTTCCGGACGAATCTTTTCCTGACCCACATAATGGCACCAGCCGCCGCCCGGGACGCCGCAGGTGCCGCACATCAGCAGAATGTTGATGATGGAGCGGTAGGTGTTATCGGTCTGGAACCACTGGTTGACGCCCGCACCCATCAGCACACAGGCGCGGCCCTGAGTCTTGGACGCGGCTGTGGCAAATTCACGGCCGAGTGTGATGGCATACTGTGCTTCGACGCCGGTGATTTTTTCCTGCCAAGCCGGAGTGAACGGAATGTTGTCCGCATAGCTCTTGGCGCATTCGCCGCCTAGACCGCGGTCAACACCGAGGTAGCTGCCGAAGAGGTCAAATACAGTTGCAACATATACGTCTTTGCCTTCGACCTGGATCTTTCTCACCGGAACCTTGCGGACCATGACTTCAGAGTTCATGGGGTTGTTCGGGAAACCGTCACGCTTGCGGCCGCCGAAGTACGGATAATCGACGTCGATGACGGCATCCGAATCTTTGAGGAACGTGAGCTGAGGTTTAATAGCTTTGCCGGTCTCTCCGTCGACTTCGTGCAGGTTCCATTTGCCTAAGTCCTGACCTTCCTTCTGTCCCCAGCGGTAGCCCATAGATCCCTGAGCAACAGCGGGTTTGTCAGAAAGCTCATCCCAAACAACCGTCTTCCACTCAGGGTTATTGCATTCGGGCGCCTTGTAGCCCAAATCGCAGGCGCGAACAGTACGGCCGGCAGTGAAATGACCGTCTTCGCGCGGCTCCATCATGACAAGAACGGGGAAGTCGGTGAGACTGCGGCAGTACTCGGTGAAATAAGGATCCGGATGATCGTAGTGGAATTCTTTGAAAATGACGTGGCTCACCGCCATGGCAAGTGCTGCGTCGGTCGCCTGTTTCGGATGAATCCACCAGTCGGCGTCTTTAGTGACTTCACAGTAGTCCGGACAGACGTTGACGACTTTCGTACCGTTATAGCGGGCTTCCGTTAAGAAGTGAGCGTCCGGGGTACGGGTCATCGAGATGTTGGTACCCCAGACGATGATGTAGCTTGAATAGTACCAGGCTTCGGATTCCGGAACGTCGGTCTGCTCGCCCCAAGTCTGAGGAGAAGAGGGCGGCAGGTCACAATACCAGTCATAGAAGGAGAGGAGGGCGCCGCCTATCAGACTCAGGTAGCGGGTACCCGAGCCGTAGGACACCATGGAGTAGCCCGGAATCGGAGAGAAGCCGGAAATACGGTCAGGACCGTACTTCTTAATCGTATAAAGGTTAGCCGAAGCGATGATTTCAAGGGCTTCATCCCAAGTCGTACGGACTAAGCCGCCTAAGCCGCGGGCTGCGGTATAGGACTTACGGACTTCGGGATTTTCGACGATGGAGGCCCAGGCCTCGATCGGCTTCATGGTCTTGCGGGCCTCTTCCCAGGCGGCCTTTAATTCGGCACGAATCAAAGGATGTTTAACGCGGGAAGCAGAGTACAGATACCAAGAGTAGCTTGCACCGCGCGGGCAGCCGCGAGGTTCGTGATTCGGTACGCCGGGAGGCGTGGGCGGGTAATCCGTTTCCTGTGTTTCCCAGACGACGATTCCGTCTTTAACATAAACCTGCCAGCTGCAGGAGCCGGTGCAGTTAACGCCGTGGGTGGAACGTACGATTTTGTCGTGTGCCCATCGATCCCGGTAAGCCTGTTCCCAGGTCCTGTCTTCTGCGGTCACTTCGCCCCAACCGTCTGAGTACGAACCGACCTTCTTAGCGAAGAACAGGGAGGACTTCATGATTCCGGACATTTTGTTCTCCAATTAAGCAATTTCTTGAGGTGAGAAAGAACGATCAGCAAAGATCCGGGGCGTTCTTTCTGTCGTAGTAGTAAACGTTGATGGCGAGAATGGCGATAAAGATCACTGTCGAAATGGCGAACATTACGCCGGCACCGCATTCGGCAAGCAGCATACCGATCGTAAACGGACCGTATGCGCCGACCGCGGAAGTCCAGCCGACGACCGCACCGCCCTGAAGCGGCGGGAAAAGCACTGCCATCTGTTCAGTGGTGGAAGCGTTGCCGACACCGGTCCAGAAGAAGACCCAGAACATGACGATGAGCCAAATCCAGCAGCCGGAGACCGTCGTAGGTTTGTAGAGCCAAAGGGCAAGCAGACCGATGATGTTGCAGACAGCCATTATCGTTGTGACGCGGCCGCCGCGAATCTTATCGGAAACTTGGCCGGCACCGACTCGGGAAAGCGCGCCGATAACCGGGCCCAACCAGGCAAGCGCGACGGCACTCGGAGCACCCTCAATACCGGCAAAGGTATGGTTGCCCAGCAAGCCTAACTGCGCACCGAGACCGGCGAACGTCGCAAATGTTCCGTAGTAGAAGAGGGTCATGAACCAGGTGTGCTTATTGCCGAAGATGGTCCACTCCTGCTTAATGTTTCCGGAGACCGGAACGGAGCGCAGGAAGAGCCAAGAAAGGATGGTGATGATTGCGACAAGAGGAATCCACACCCAGGAGGCATTCTGCAGCCAGTAAGTAACAGTCTTGCCGTCAGCCAAATGAGCGACCTGACCGCCGCCTAAGAAAGCGAATGCGGAGAAGCCGATAACGAGCGGGGTGACAAACTGAACCAGGCCGGTACCGAAGTCAGAGAGGCCGCCCTGAATACCGAGCGCCAATCCTCTTGCATGCTTCGGGAAGAAATAGTTCGTAGAGGCCATTAAGCCGGAGAATGTACCGCCGCCGATACCGCTTAAAAGAGCAAAGATAATCAGCATCCAATATGGTGTATCAGGATGCTGGACGGCGTATACCCAGCAGAAAAACGGGATTAACAGTAAGCCCGTTGAGAGTGTAACTAGAATTCTGGTACCGAGAATCGGGGGTAAGAAGGTCCACAGAATACGCAGCGTACCTGCGGAAAGACCCACCATAGCAACAAGCCAATAGAGCTGGCTGTGGGTGAGAGAAAAGCCGATTTCGTTTAATCTCGGAGCGAGAGACGGGACCAAGAACCAAGCGCAAAAGCCTAGGGTCAGGCTGAAGGTACTTAGCCACACAGTCGTCCATGCCAGCGTCTTATTCCATTGGGCCGGATTTTCAGGATTCCAAACCTTGATATCTGGACGCATATTTTTTCCTTATTCAACTTAAAACGGTACTCGAACTTTTATTCGGGTTTGTCCTCATTCTATGGGCGCCCTCCAATTTGTAACCCTTTGTTTGTTCGAATTGAGCAGAGGTTAAGGAGCAAAAATGCGTAGTTCACTAACATAGAGATAATAAAAATTAACGGAGAATGACATGAATTTGGGGTTAAAAGCGCTGGCTTGTCTGCTTTTGTATCCGGATGCGGCGCTGAAAGATAATCTGCAGGAAATTAAGGAAGCCGTTGCAGAATCGACACTTGCTAACGATCAGAAGGAGGCTCTCGAGATTTTTATCAATCACATGATTGAGACGCCGATGGCGGATTTACAGAAGGAATATGTGGCGACTTTTGATATCGGCAAGAAGGCAAGTCTTAACCTTTTTGAGCACATGCACGGGGATTCGCGGGAACGAGGCTCGGCGATGATCAACCTTAAAAAGCTCTATGAAGAGCGAGGGCTTACGATCGAGAGTAATGAATTTCCGGACTATCTGCCGATGTTTTTAGAATTTTTATCCGGGTTAAATGATGCAGAAGCCCAGGCGCTCCTGGACGGTGCGGCACGACACATCGCTGCGATTGACGTCGCCTTAAAGAAAGAAGAATCTCCGTGGGCCGTGGTCACCGGTGCGATCATGTCGCTTACTGCTATGAAGAATTCAGAAGTTAAGTTTGAGCGGGATGATCTCCTGCCTACGACGGAGGCAGAGTCTTTTGATTCTCCGGTGAGGTTCGGAGGAAACGCCGATCCGGTACAGACCGTGCATTTCAAAAAATGAAAAAAAAGCGGAAGATCGAAAGACCCTCCGCATAAAATATTTTCACCCCATTTCTTTGGATTGCTCCAAGGAGAAGATTTCCGTCTCAAAAGACATCATCCAGTGATTGAAATCATATCATAAAATGAGAACGATTCGCGTTTACGTTTGTGTGAAATTGTATCAGATGTCTTTTGAACTTCGTCTTTAGTCCGTCCGTCTCAATTATTAATGAAGCGGATATCGAAAACGCGGCGGAAAACGATAAGAAAAGGGGCGGGAGCCAAAAGACTCTCGCCCAAAAATTTTCACCCCAATTGCTCTTTTGCTGACAAGGAGTTGCGTAAGAACTCTATGCTTCAAAGGAGAAGATTGAATTCAATCAATCGATAAGTGAAATATAACACAAATAAGAATGATTATCAATATCAATTCTGGTTTTTGAAATTATGCTGTTCGCTTCAATGTCTGTGTAGCCTTTTCGTACTTGTTGTTTAGCGATCCTCAAACTATTGTCGCTGTTCGTATTGTTGGGTTTTAGTAGCACACAAAATTAATCGTTGACTCTCCCAAAAGTTAGGTATATACAGAAGAGATCCCAACCACATCGTCAAGGAGAGGCAGATGACAACAAGACGAAACTTACTCAAGAGCTCTTTATCGCTTGCAGCGGCACCCGTCGGAATGAGCGTCGCGATCGAAGTTGCACATGCGGAAGATATGCCGAAATGGAATAATGAGACAGATGTTCTCGTTCTCGGTTACGGCAACGCCGGATCTAATGCAGCGATCGCAGCGGCGGACGCCGGAGCAAAAGTTCTCATCCTCGAGAAGACGCCTGCGGGCGGCGGAAATGTCTCTGTTTCTTCTGGCGGCTTTGTCGTTCCGACAAACAAAGAAGATTATTACAAGTTCCAAAAGGCGCTGTATGAATTGTCTCGCTCTGAGTGGGATAAAGACCTTTTGGACCTGTTCTGCGAAGAGTCCCTCCATTTAGGCGATTATGTCTCTTCACTGGCTCCCGAAGGAAAGATCGGTGTATACGGACACGCGGGCTATCAGAATTTGCCTGGCGCAGATTGCGTGAACAAGATGTCGATGCGAAATGTTCCCGGCGCGAAAGGCGGCGACCGTCTCTTCGGAATCTTTGATCGCGCAGTAAAGGCGAGGAATATTCCGGTTCTTGTTAATTGTCCTGCCAGAAGATTGGTCAGAAGAGGAAACGAGGTCTTGGGCGTCGAAGCCGTATACGAAGGCAACCCGTATTTTGTGAAAGCCAATAAAGCTGTCGTGATTTGCACGGGCGGCTTCCAATCTAATCCGGAATTGATGGCTCGCTACATTTATGGCAATCCGATGGCTTATCTCGGCAGTCCTGCGCATACAGGCGACGGCTTGCTGATGGCTCAATCGATGGGATGCGATCTTTGGCATATGAATTCGGTTTCTGCCCCTTTAGGCGTTCGGGTTCCTGGAGTTAAAGCAGGCATTGCTATGGTTACAAGGCAGCCTGCTTTCATTTGGGTTGATCAAGACGGTAAGCGTTTCGTGAATGAGAAAAAGCTCGACTACCACTGCTCTTGGATGGCTGTTAATAATTTCGACGCCATTAATCATCGTTATCCGAGAATCCCGTGCTTCATGATTATGGACTCGAGCTACCTGAAAGCCGGTCCGCTCATTTCCAACGGAGGTTCAGGCTGGGCGATCAATCGAGAGGGTTATAAATGGAGTAAAGACAATCAAAAAGAAATTGATTCCGGCGTCATCATCAAAGCCGATACGATTGAAGAGCTGGCAAAGAAACTTGGCATTGCCGACCCGTCCGTTCTCTCCGCAACAGTTAAGCGCTGGAACAGCGATTTAAGAGAAAAAGGGATTGATACGGAATACGGCCGCACGCTGACGGCAGATCCGAATATGAAGGCAGTCTTTGTCGGACGTGACGTAAAGAGCTGGTCAGCCCCGATTGAAGAAGGGCCTTTCTACGCCGTGAAACTGGTTCCTGTCACTTACCACACGATGGGAGGCCCGAAGAAGTCTGTGAAAGCAGAAGTTTTGGATCCATTCGGTCAGCCGATCCCGCGTCTTTATGTTGCCGGAGAGCTCGGCTCTACTTGGGGTCTTACATACCAAGGAGCCTGCGCAAATGCTGATGCAATGGTTTTCGGAAGGGTCGCCGGGAAGAACGCGGCTACTTTAGAAAACTGGAAGTGATTTTTTAAAGTAAAGCAGACCTGAAGAATTGGAATAGTTTCTTCAGGTCTGTGCTTAGCTTACTTATTGTTTGCGGAAAAGCTTTCGTATTGTTCTTTCGAATAGAGTTCTTGGATTGTCTTTTGGAAAAATCTGAACATATCGTTGGCGTTACCGGATTCGTAAAACAAGCCCAGTTCACGATGGAACTCTTCAGAGTTTTGATTCAATACGGTAATCGGGAAATAACCGTTCACCATCAGACAGCCATTCATCATTAACGAAGCGGTTCGCTCGTTTGCGTCATAGAAGGGCTGATTCCTTGCCATGAAAAGAAAGACGCCGATGGCGCGTTCCACAGGATTGGCGACTTCATGTTGCAGAAAGTTGAAACCGTTTTGAATAATCTTCTCGAGATCGTTGGTCGGAGGAACAAATGAAATGTTATGCAGGCTGACATCTTTCGACCGAATGACACCCCACTCCAAGGCGTCCTCTTTTCCGACGTAGTTGTGTAGATGACAGGCTGTCGGAGCGGATAACTCAAATTTGTCTTCCTGGATGAGGCCTGCCAAAGCCTTTGTACCGTCACCGTAATTTTTGATCTGCAGCAAATCGAGATTGCTGAGTCCGCTGACAGAGTGGCCAGCCAATATGGAAGCTGTTTGAGCGAGCGTTGCAGGACTATTTTCGAAAGAACGCAGAGTGTTCCAAGTGTACGGTGCAAGATTTTCGAGAAGAAATAAACAGCATTTTTCGCGATCAATGGGAGATGAAATTCCATATGGAATTTCGCACTGATCCCAGAAAACTCCGTTTAGTTCCTGCATCCTGTTTGTCTTACTATCGTGATCAGGAGAAGGCAAAGCTAGCCAATTGCCTACTCGAAATAATTCCTAAGAGATCAGTCGGGTACTTCAGCCCATCGTATGAATTGTCTATCTTTTTGAGAAAAAACCAACGCAGCCCTTAATAAATTGCACTTTGCTAGTTGTTCTCCATAATGTCTTGTTTTAATTTGACGAACAGCTTCTTGAAGAAGAAAGTCTGGAGATTCTTTTTCTCGGCAAAACTTGAATTCGAGAACCCAGTAATTTTTGTCAGTTTGAATTTCTAGATCACTTCTGCCAAGAGCATTGTGAACTTCGCCTCTCGCTGTTACTAAAGCGCTGGAGCTGCTCACCATAATAGATACCGCAGACCGACAGCTGGCTTCAGTTGTAAGAGGAAAAGCCTGATAATCAATTCCAAGAATGATACGGTTAACTTCTTTTACGAAAGCTGGGAGATCACCTTTCTCCAAATAGTCAGCTAAATAACCTTCTCCGGCTCTGTTGATAGCTTTTTTATCTAAAATGACCTCAGCGTAGAGGCGAGCCATCGAAACGCTCACCTCTCTATTGGGATAGCCCAGCGTTACGGTTGTTCCTCTTACTGTTTTAATCGTCAGGTAGCCGGTCTGCGCAAGCAAAACCTTATCATCCAAAAGGGA
>LARN01000007.1 GCA_000980495.1 Acinetobacter sp. N54.MGS-139
TACATGACGGAGGTTTATGATGCCGAGGAATAAGTCCATCACCTCTATCGACAACCGGATCAAGAAGGTTCAAGAGGATCTGTTCAAGACGAAGGCTAGACTCGACAAACTGACCGCTGAGCTTCGAGGGCTTGAGCGTGAGAAGAAATTTCGTCAGGCAGACGCCATTCTTCAAGCGCTATCTAAAAGTGGCAAATCCCTCGATGATGTGCTGACATTTTTGGGGCGTTAACGAGCTTCTTGGCGTCGAGAGTAGGAAACCGCTGGAAATTCACGATAATAAACTCCGGTGCTCGTTAAGAGGACCGGAGCTGCACCGACTCTGTCGGTGCTTAGGCATGCCCTTATATAAAGAATTTAGGGCATAAGACATTTACCTAAAAACAAACTAAAAATTGCATCATCTAGGAACTTTCCTCTATATCTAAAAACAGTATTTCATCTTTCAAGTCCGCTAAATACCCGTTGATATAATCAATTTCGCTCGGTCTCAAACTCAACTTGAGTCGAGCTTTTTTCTAACTGCGATCGGGACCGAAACGGCGTCTCGATGGCGATACGGAGTCATAGTGCATAATCATCTAATTAATGACGCCCGACCTGAAGCAGCATTAGTGCTTGCGGACGGAGCTGTTTTTAAAGGCCGGTCTATCGGCGTTTCCGGCATGTCCGTGGGCGAAGTCGTTTTTAATACGGCAATGACGGGCTATCAAGAGATCCTCACGGATCCTTCCTATACAGGACAAATCGTTACTCTTACCTATCCTCACATCGGCAATGTCGGCGTAAACCAAGACGATGTGGAATCCTCTGATGTTCATGTGGCAGGCCTCGTTATCCGCAGCGAGTCTCCCGTGGTCTCCAATTGGCGAGGCCAGCGAAGCTTGACGGAATATCTCAAACAAAACGGTATCGTTGCCTTGGCTGAAGTGGATACGCGACGCCTGACACGCATTCTGCGTACGACCGGCGCACAGACAGCCTGCATCGTGGCAGCCGCCGAAGGCAAACTCACAGATCATGAAATCGCGGTCGCCGCTAAAACAGCTGCCGAGGCACCTCGCATGGTCGGTCAGGAACTGGCATCTAAAGTCAGCACGACATATCGCTACGAATGGGGCGAAGGCACTTGGCGCATGGACAACGGCCTCGGCCGTCCCGGATCCTACCAGCCTGAAGACTATCCCTACAGCGTCGTCGCTTGGGACTTCGGCGTAAAAGAAAACATCCTTCGCTTAATGGCCGACCGCGGCATTCACGTTCATGTGGTGCCTGCACGAACGACGTTTGAAGAAGCCATGGCGCTTCATCCGGACGGCATCTTCCTGTCCAATGGTCCGGGAGACCCCGAGCCCTGCGACTTCGCCATTGAAGTAGCCAAAAAAGCGATCGAAGCCAAGATTCCTCTGTTTGGTATCTGCTTGGGTCATCAGATCCTCGGTTTGGCTGTCGGCGGAAAGACCCTCAAGATGAAGTTCGGTCATCACGGCGCCAACCACCCGGTGGTGGATTTGGCAACGAAGCGTGTTTACATCACAAGCCAGAACCATGGCTTTATGGTCGATGAAGCAAGCCTTCCTGAGAATGTTCAGGTCACGCATAAATCTTTGTTTGACGGTTCTCTCCAGGGCTTTGAATTGAAAGATGCTCCGGTCTTCTGCTTCCAGGGACATCCTGAAGCAAGCCCCGGTCCGCACGACATCCAGCCGCTGTTTGACCGTTTCGTTGCCAATATTCAGAAGTACAAAGAGTCTTTATGACAGATAAAGTTCAGACAGTCAGAGCAGCGCTCCAAGAAGCCCGCAGCGGTTTAGACAACCTGCTTTCCAACGAGGAAATGCTCCGCAAGGTCGTCGAAGCGGCTGACCTCATGGTCGCCTCTATGAAGCAGAACGGCAAAGTTATGTCCTGCGGCAACGGCGGCTCTTTATGCGACGCGATGCACTTTGCCGAAGAACTCTCCGGCCGCTTCAGACAAGACCGTCCTGCCTACGCGGCAATGTCGCTGGCAGATCCCTCTCATATGTCGTGCGTGGCAAACGATTACGGCTATGAATACGTTTTCTCCCGCTTTGTTGAAGGAGTGGGTAGAGAAGGGGACGTCTTGCTTGGTATTACGACAAGCGGCACCAGCAAGAACATCGTCAAAGCAGCTCAGGCGGCAAAAGCGAAAGGAATCAAAGTTGTTGCTCTCACCGGCAAACCGAATACTCCGATTTGCGAACTTGCAGATGTGGCCATCGTTACGCCTGCCGGTCGTTTTGCCGACCGTGTGCAGGAACTGCACATCAAGGTGATCCACATCCTCATCGAGTTGATCGAAGCCGGTATGGCTGAACCCAATCCATTCAAGGAATAAGAAATCATGCCTAAGCGCACTGACATTAAATCGGTTCTGATCATCGGAGCCGGTCCGATTGTCATCGGACAAGCCTGTGAGTTCGATTACTCCGGTGCACAGGCCTGTAAAGCTCTCCGCGAGGAAGGCTATAAGGTTATTTTGGTCAACAGCAATCCGGCGACCATCATGACCGACCCGCAGACAGCGGATGTAACGTACATTGAACCGATCACTAAAGAAGTGGTCGAACGCATCATTGCAAAAGAAAGACCGGATGCCATTCTCCCGACCATGGGCGGTCAGACAGCACTGAACTGCGCCATGGAACTTGCTAAGAGCGACGTGCTCGAAAAATACAATATCGAGCTGATCGGCGCTTCTCCCGAAGCGATCGAAAAAGCCGAAGATCGTCTCAAATTCAAAGAAGCAATGGACAAGATCGGACTGAGCAGCGCTCGCTCCGGCATTGCATATTCTTTAGACGACGCTTTAAAGGTCCAGGCTAAGATCGGCTTCCCGGCCATTATTCGTCCGAGTTTCACGCTCGGCGGCTCCGGTGGCGGTATTGCGTACAACATGGAAGAATTCATCCAGATTTGTACCCGCGGCCTCGAACTCTCTCCGACACACGAACTCTTGATTGAGGAGTCCTTGCTCGGCTGGAAAGAATACGAAATGGAAGTTGTCCGCGACAGCAAGGACAACTGCATCATCGTCTGCTCCATCGAAAACTTCGACCCGATGGGCGTCCACACCGGAGACTCCATCACCGTGGCGCCGGCTCAGACGCTGACTGATAAGGAATATCAGATCATGCGTGATGCCTCCATCGCAATTCTGCGTGAGATCGGTGTCGACACCGGCGGATCCAACGTTCAGTTCGCAGTGAACCCGAAAGACGGACGTCTGGTCGTTATTGAAATGAACCCGCGTGTTTCCCGCTCTTCCGCTCTTGCCTCTAAAGCTACCGGCTTCCCGATAGCCAAAGTGGCGGCCAAGCTGGCTGTGGGCTACACGCTCGACGAACTTAAGAACGAAATCACGGGCGGCCGTACTCCGGCCTCCTTCGAACCGACCATCGACTACGTTGTCGTGAAGACACCGCGCTTTGCTTTTGAGAAATTCCCGAAAGCCGATAAGCGTCTGACGACTCAGATGAAATCCGTCGGTGAAGTGATGGCCATCGGCCGCACTTTCCAGGAAGCTCTTCAGAAAGCCCTTCGCGGTCTGGAAACCGGTAAAGACGGCTTAAATGAAATCTCTACCGATCGCGCCACGATTCACCACGAAATCAGCGAACCGGGCCCCGATCGTCTTTGGTACCTGGCGGATGCGTTCCGTTTGGGCTACAGCGTCAAAGAAGCTCATCGTGCTACCAAGATTGATCCTTGGTTCCTCGTTCAAGTCAAAGAACTCGTTGATATTGAAAACCGCCTCAAAGAGTACAGCCTGCCCGAGCTCTCTAAGGAAGAAATGCTTTTCCTCAAAGAGAAAGGCTTCTCCGATCGCCGTCTGGCTAAGCTTCTGAAGGTCAAAGAAGATCAGGTTCGAGCCCGTCGTCATGAACTCGGAATTCGCCCGGTTTACAAGCGCGTGGATACCTGTGCAGGGGAGTTCCCGACAGATACGGCTTACATGTATTCGACCTACGAGGAAGAATCCGAAGTCAATCCTTCCGATCGCCGCAAGATCATGATCTTGGGCGGCGGTCCGAACCGTATCGGTCAGGGTATCGAGTTTGATTACTGCTGCGTCCATGCTTCTATGGCGCTGCGCGAAGACGGTTACGAAACCATCATGGTTAACTGCAACCCGGAAACGGTTTCAACCGACTACGACACCAGCGACAGACTGTATTTCGAACCGGTGACACTCGAAGACGTGCTCGAAATCATCGATGTCGAAAAACCCGAAGGCGTTATCGTTCAGTACGGCGGTCAAACCCCGCTCAAACTCGCTCGTGCTTTGGAGGCCAACGGTGTCAACATCATCGGTACGACGCCTGACTCTATCGACGCAGCTGAAGACCGTGAACGCTTCCAGCATCTGCTGCAGAACCTGGGTCTTCATCAGCCGCCCAACAGAACTGCTCGTACCGAAGAAGAGGCCATTCGTTTGGCTGACGAAATCGGCTATCCGCTGGTGGTTCGTCCGAGCTATGTGCTCGGCGGCCGCGCCATGGATATCGTGCACGACAGAAGCGAACTCGAACGCTACATGCGCGAAGCCATCAAGGTTTCCTTCGATTCTCCGGTACTTTTGGACCGCTTCCTGGATGACGCCGTAGAAATGGACGTCGATGCCGTCTCCGACGGCAAAGAAGTCAGAATCGGCGGCGTGATGCAGCACATCGAACAGGCCGGTGTCCACTCCGGTGACTCTGCATGCTCGATTCCTCCGTACTCGCTGGATCCGGCCTTGGTCGAAGAAGTTAAGCGCCAGACCCGCGAAATGGCTCGTGCTTTAAACGTCGTCGGTCTGATGAATGTTCAGTTCGCGATTCAGCACGCATTCTCCGATCATCCGGAAATCTTCGTGCTCGAAGTCAATCCGCGTGCTTCCAGAACCGTTCCGTTTGTTTCTAAGTCCACCGGACAGCAGCTCGCGAAGATTGCCGCCCGCTGCATGGTCGGCCAGAGCCTGGAAGATCAGAAGCAGCCGGTTGAAGTGGATCTCGATCACTACAGCGTTAAGGAAGCTGTTTTCCCGTTTGCTAAGTTCTTGGGCGTTGACCCGGTGCTCGGACCGGAAATGCGTTCCACCGGCGAGGTCATGGGTGCCGGCCGCAGCTTCGGCGAAGCTCTGTTTAAGAGCCAGTTAGGTGCGGACTCAGCGATTCCGAAGTCCGGCCGCGTCTTCATTTCCGTTAAGGAAGAAGACAAGCCTCGTCTGCCGCAGCTCGCTAAGAACTTCACGGAAGCAGGCTATCAGCTCGTGGCGACACGCGGTACCGCTAAAGTCATTCGCGAAGCGGGCTACAGATGCGATGTGGTGAACAAGGTTTCCGAAGGCCGTCCGAACATTGTGGACGAACTGAAGAACGGCAACATCCAGCTGGTGATCGCCGTCGCTGCCGAAAGCCGTTCCGAAATTGCCGATGCTTCTGCGATCCGTATCGCTTCTTTGGCCAACCATGTGACCTTCTACACTGCGATGGCAAACGCTTTGGCGGTGATCGAAGGCATTCGCCACATGAAGGACACGGAAGTTTATGCACAGCAAGAACTGCATAAACATCTTCAGCATTGATTTCATTCGTATGAGCGCCCTCTTAATTCAAGAGGGCGCAGTTAACCGGGAGACAATATGCCCATTAATTTGAAAAACCGTTCCTTACTGAGTCTTGTCAACCATACACCTGACGAGATTGATTACTTGGTGTCATTGGCTGAAGACCTGAAGAAGGCCAAAAGAGCTGGTACGGAACGTCCGCTGCTTTGCGGAAAGAGCATCGCTCTGATTTTCGAAAAAACTTCTACCCGTACTCGTTCTGCTTTTGAAGTAGCGGCCTATGATCAGGGCGCCAACACGACTTTCTTTGACCCGTCCGTCTCCCAGATCGGTCATAAAGAAAGCATCAAGGATTCCGCCCGCGTCTTAGGTTCTATGTATGACGGCATCGAGTTCCGCGGCTTTAAGCAGGAAACCGTTGAAGAGCTGGCAGAATACGCCGGTGTCCCGGTCTTTAACGGCCTGACAGATGAATGGCACCCAACTCAGATGCTCTGCGATCTGCTCACCATGAAGGAAGCCAGCGGCAAACGCTGGAAAGACATCTCCTATGCCTATGTCGGAGACGCTCGCTTCAATACCGGCAACTCCCTGCTGCTCGTCGGTGCGAAGATGGGTATGGATGTTCGTATCGGTGCCCCGAAGGAATACTGGCCCTCTCAGGAACTCATCGATATGTGCCGTGAATTCGCTAAGGCTTCCGGCGCTAAGATCACGATTACCGATGACCCGGAAGCCGCGGTCAAAGGCGTTGATTTCATCCATACAGATATTTGGGTCTCGATGGGCGAGCCCAAAGAAGTTTGGGACGAACGTATCGCTGCGCTTCTTCCATATCAGGTCAA
The DNA here is from genome assembly GCA_000980495.1 of Acinetobacter sp. N54.MGS-139. GTDB lineage: Bacteria > Pseudomonadota > Gammaproteobacteria > Burkholderiales > Burkholderiaceae_F > Parasutterella > Parasutterella gallistercoris. The sequence continues at coordinate 6,418 of LARN01000007.1, forward strand.
CAAGAAACTCATGGAAGCTTCCGGCAATCCCGACGTGAAGTTCATGCACTGTCTGCCCGCTTATCACAACATGGAAACTAAGGTCGGTGAAGCCGTCATCAAAGCGCATCCCGAACTCGCGGGCGGTGTGGAGGTGACAGAAGAAGTATTTGAATCTCCGGCTTCCATTGTGTTCCAGCAGGCCGGGAACCGTCTCCACACGATCAAGGCTGTGTTGGTCTCTTCTCTGGCTTAATCATCGGAAGAGTTTCCTTACACCAAAAAGCGGGACACACGACCCGCATCAGGAGCAAGGAAGAAATCCTCCAAACTGAATGCGCTATGATTAGCGCATTCATTCATAAACAGGCGGTCCACGACCGCCTTTAGATTTTTAGAAAATGCCTATACCTATTACCGCCCGCGGGGCAAAGATGTTGAAAGACGAGCTTCAGCGTTTGAAGACGCAGGACAGACCTGCCGTTGTTCAGGCGATTGCCGAAGCACGTGAAAAGGGAGACCTTTCTGAAAATGCCGAATATGATGCAGCCAGAGAGTCTCAGGCCTTTATTGAAGGTCGAATTTTAGAGCTCGAGAGCAAAATTGCTCAGTTCCAGGTGATTGATCCGACAACCCTGCCGGACAACGGGAAGGTTGTGTTCAGCGCGACCGTGACGATTGAAGACGTCGAAACCGGTAATCGCCAGACCGTTCAGATCGTGGGCAATGACGAAAGCGACACCAAGCTCGGCCGTATTTCCGTTGCCAGCCCGATGGCTCGTGCCTTAATCGGCAAGTCTGAAGGGGATGAGGTAGAAGTACAGGCCCCGGGGGGCCTGTCTGAATACGAAATTATTTCGGTTCAATACATCTAATTTGATGCACTGATAAAGGCTTTACTCTTCGGAGAGGCCTTTATTTTTGCTCGCTAAGCGAGAGCCCAGGGTCTTGCCTTTGGCTCCCACTGCTTTTACTTGGCCCTTCGGTGTCTTGCCTTTCTTCACGGTTTTAGCCCAGGGAAGGCTCTTAGCTTCCTTGTTCTTGTTCTGAATCATTTCCGTGAGGCGTTTGCGATTATTGCGGGCCTTGGCGCCGGTCTTACGAGCGGCAGCCGGAGCAGCTTTCTTAACCTTCGGAGCTTCTTCGGTTTCTTCCTTTTCAGGAATCGGACGGAACAAGACCAAAAGCTTGCCGATCTGGGTAATCTTGGCGGCGCCGAGTTTGTCGGCCAGTTCTTCAAAAATGGCCGTGCGTTCTTCTCTGTCGTCGCTCGGGACTTTGACTTTGATCAGGCCGTGAGCGGTTAAGGCGCGGTCCACTTCCTTAATCACGGCTTCTGTAAGACCGTTACCGCCGAGCAGAACCACCGGATCGAGGTGATGTGCTTTTGCCTGAAGTAAGAGGCGAGCGTTACGATCGAGCACTAATTGTGACATCATTAACTCCTTATTTGATTTTTTTGAAAGTGTAAGCCTATGCCGGTATCTGAAAAGAAACTTCGCTCTAATCCTGCTTGGATTAAGCGTCACCTGACCGATCCTTTTGTTAAGAAAAGTGTTCAGGAAGGTTACCGAGCCCGTTCGGTTTACAAGCTCATGGAGATTGATGATAAAGATAAAATCATCAAACCCGGTATGAGTGTTGTCGATTTAGGCGCTGCGCCCGGATCCTGGACCCAAATTGTTAAAGAGCGTCTGACCGATAAGGACGGGAAAATCGACGGCAAAGTTATCGCCATGGATATCCTGCCGATGGAGCCGATTGAAGGTGTCCATTTCCTGCAGGGCGACTTCCGAGAGCAGGAAGTCGCAGACAAGCTAACCGATCTCTTGGAAGGGGAGAAGGTCGACGTCGTTCTCTCCGATATGGCCCCGAACTTGTCCGGTGTTGCCGCGGCCGACGCTGCCCGCTGCCTGCTCTTGAATGAACTGGCCTTGGATTTCGCTAAAGAGAACCTCAAGAAGAACGGTTCTTTTGTTTGCAAGGTGTTTCAGGGAAGCGGCTATTCTCAGTACGTCGAAGCCTGCAAGAAAACCTTCAAGAAGGTTTCCGTGCGAAAGCCCGAGGCCTCCAGAAGTTCTTCGGCAGAAGTGTATATTGTTGCGCGTGATTTGAAATAACCGGCTGCAAGAGAAACAGCAGGTTTTCCTTCTGAGAGAAACCCTGCTGAGATTTTTTAACCCCTTGGGAGAGGCTACTTGTCAAAAGGTTATCGTCCTATTTGCGGTAACCGCACTTCGGGCATACGCCGTTCTCATCTAACGCGATACCGCAGAGAGGACAGCGGTCCACAGTTCCTTGAGGTTTATATTCCTGAGAAGCTGCATTTACACCGCTCGTGAAAGTGATTTTGGCAATGTTGAGTTTGTCTTTCAGCAGATCGTAAGCGATCTTGATCATTCCTTCCGTGGTGAGCGTTTCCTTTGTAACGACAAGACGGCAATCGGGATAACAGGTAATGAGGTCTGTCTTAACTGGAGCACCCTTCATTCTGTTGGAGGGAGCTCCGTTTCGAATGCCTTGTGCATCGTAGACGGCAAGGATAGCGGGAAGCAAAGGATCATCCTCTCTAAGAATCAGAGCGTGGTCGAAGTTCTTCAAAACTTCCCAAGCAGTCTTTCGAATTTCGTTGCAAGGAAAGACCATATTGACCCCAGGTTCGATCGTGTCTTCAACTTCGATGGTTAAAACACCGGTATGTCCGTGTAAATACTGGGCTTCTCCTTGAAAATTAAGAAAACGATGTGCGTACTGCAAATCAAAAGACGTGATGCTTCTCATACTTTTCTCCTTAGTGAGGACGGTATCAATTTCAATTCGGTTTAATGTTTTTTCTTGGCGCATTCGGGACAGAGCCCGACAAATGTGAGGTCATGACTCTTTATCAGATATTCATTTCTTTTTCTGACTTTCTCATCTAGAAATGCCATGTAAGGCATTTCTACATCCATTACCTTGCCGCATTGCTCGCACCTCAGGTGATAGTGATTGCTGCAAATATGGTCGTAACGTTCAGGAGAACCTGAGATGTTGCGAAGTCGAATTTCTCCTTCTTCTGCTAACAGTTTTAAGTTTCTGTAAACAGTTGCACGGCTGATGGTCGGGCAGTTTTTTTGAACTTCCTGATAAACCTCGTCAGCAGTCGGATGGTTCTGCAGCTGCCTTACTGCGCTTAATACCAGTTGTCTCTGAATCGTGTTACGAGAATTAGTCATTGCCTTTAATAACATTAAATCTTGATTAATATACTATCCTAATTAGGACAAAGTATCGATAAAAGACTTTTGCGTATTGTAATAATTTATTTCTAATAAAAACAGAAGGGCGGCCGATAGGCCGCCCTCGAAAGGCGAATCAAGAAGCGTTTGTTTTAAGAAAAACTCTTTTTGTAAAACGCAACGATTTCCCTCATAGGAATATATTTCATGTTGTCGTAGAGATCCGTGTGATTGGCTGCCGGAATAATCATGAGTGTTTTGTTGTCGCCGGTGAGCTTCTTGAAAGCGTCTTTGCTGAAATACAGAGAGTGGGCTTTTTCTCCGTGGATCATCAGCACCGGACTTCTAATTTCGTCAGCGAAAGTCAGCAGCGGTGTATTGATGAAGGAGAGCGCCGAAGTCTTGTTCCAGTGTCCGTTGGAGTTGATGGACCTCGGATGGAAGCCTCTCGGTGTCTTGTAATACTCCCAGTAATCTTTTACGAACTGAGGTTCATCGCCGGTAAGTTTATCAGGCAGACCTGCGCCGGGTGCGTAGGTTCCGTCTTTGGTGTCTTCGGTACGCTGGGCATTCAATTCCTGCTTCAATGCATAGCGAGCATTTTTATCCATCTTGTCGAAATAGCCATAGGTGTTCACACGGCTCATGTCGTACATAGTGGAGGTGACGGTAGCTTTGATGCGGGTGTCGATTGCAGCGGCGTTCAATGCAAAACCGCCGAATCCGCAGATGCCGAGCACCCCGATCTTGTTGTGGTCGACGCCCTTGAGGTTCGACAGATAATGGACAGCTGCGGAGAAATCTTCCGTACTGATGTCAGGAGAAGCTAGATTGCGGGGGAAGCCGGAGCTTTCACCGGTAAAGGACGGATCAAAAGCTAAAGTCACGAAGCCGTTTGCGGCCAATGTCTGCGCATAAAGTCCCGAAGCCTGTTCCTTGACTGCTCCGAACGGGCCGCAAACAGCGATAGCCGGCAGGTCGCCCGACACGCCTTTGGGGCAATATAGGTTACCGATTAATCTCGTGCCGAAGCGGGTATAAAAAGATACTTTTTTATGTTCGACCCTGTCGTCCTGCGGGAACGTTTTGTCCCATTTCTCTAAATTGTTCATCTTTGTTTTTCCCTCCAAGGAGCGTACAGGTCCCGCAACGGTTAAAGCGGTAAGTGTTGCAGCTCCGATAATGAAAGATCTTCTTTGCATGATTTTCGACTGACGTTGAAAACGAGTAGGGACAGAATAGAAGCTTTGTTTTAACATATCAAATACTTATTTAACAACTAAGATATGCTTTTTTAGTATATGAATTTGAGAAGTCTTCGTTTCTTCCTTGCTGTCGCAGAAAACAACGGCGTTCAAAAGGCCGCGGAATCCCTGCATCTGACTCAGCCGAACATCTCTCGGGCGCTTAAGGCCTTGGAAGAAGAGTTGAACGCGCAGTTGTTTGTTCGCACGGCCCGCGGAGTGGAAATCACTGAGGAAGGCGAACTTCTCAGAATGCGGGCGGAAGAACTCTTGTCTTTGGTGGACAAGACCAAGGCCGAATTTGTAGATTCAAAGGGTAGTGAGCTGAGCGGGGAAGTGCGGATCGCTGCCGGTGAGTCTGAAGGCATGCGCAATGTCATTCGGGCGATGTCGCTTTTTAAAGCTATACATCCGAAGGTTGAGTTCTCAGTGACGAGCGGCAACAGCGCTAATGTGGCCTATCAGTTGAATGTCGGGCTCTCCGACCTCGGAATTGTGTTTGATCCTTTTGACGTCTCGAAATACGAATACACCCGCTTGCCCTGGAAAGAGGATTGGTGCGTCTATCTGCGCAAAGATGATCCGCTCGCAGAAGAGCCATTCGTTACACCTCAGATGCTTCGAGATCGTCCGCTGATATTGTCAGCACAAACCCGAGGTGCCGGCTTTTTGAAGTCTTGGCTTGGGCGCAGTCTTGAAGAGCTAAATGTGGTGGCGTATTTCACGCTGATCAACACGCCGAAACTCATGGTTGAAGAGGGCCTCGGTCTGATGATCTCTTTTGATAACTTAATCGACCTGGATCCAAACGGCCCCTTAATGGTTAAGCCCTTATCCCCTAAACTTCATTCTGCTACCTATCTCATCAGAAAGAAGGAAAAAGTGCTCTCCCGCGCGGCGCAAGCCTTCCATGAATATTTGAAAGACTACGCATTGAGCGCAGAAGCAGCTCAAAACAATTAAGCCGAAGAACGGGTCGAGGATGTTTGGCAGCTGCGCTAAACTTTCCTGCATGCTTTGAGCTCCGTTTTAAAACAGCATCTTTTTATTTTGGAAAATATGACTCAAGATTTCGTCCATCTTCGTATGCATACCGAGTTCTCAATCAAAGACGGTATGCTCAACCCGAAGAAAGTAGTACATAAGGCGATTGCCTCCGGGATGAAGGCGCTGGCGATTACAGACGCCACGGCGATGTTCGGTGATGTCATTTTCTATAAAGCCGCATCAGCCGCCGGTATCAAGCCGATTCTCGGCGCGGACTGCTCGATTACGAATCACTACAACCGTGATGATTATCTGCGCCTCTTATTTTTAGCGAGAAATCATCAGGGCTACCTGACGCTTTGCGACCTGCTGAGCCGTGCGTGGCTCACCAATCAATATAAAGACAGAGGCGAAGTCGACCTCGACTGGATTACGCCGGAAATGGCCGACGGCTTGATTGTGCTCTCCGGCTTCAATACCGGGGCGATCGGTAAGGCTATCCTGAACGGAAGTTTATCGGCTGCCGAACAGGAAGCCCGCAGATTGTCCCAGAAATTCCCGCACTTCTTTATGGAGCTGCAGAGAGTGGGGCGCCCGAATGACGAAATGCTCGTCGCCGAATCCGTCAAGCTCGCCAAGAAACTCGGGCTGCCGGTTGTTGCTACTCAGCCGATTCAGTTTGAGAACTCGGAAGATTTTGAATTCCATGAAGCTCGCGTGGCGATTGCCGACGGCTTCACGCTGGCAAATAAGGCTCGTCCTCGTATTTACACGCCTCAGCAGTATTTCCGTACGAAAGAAGAAATGTGCGAGCTCTTCAAAGACATTCCTTCTGCGATTGAAAACAGCGTTGAAATTGCAAAACGCTGCAATGTCACGATCAAACTCGGGAAACCGCAGCTGCCGATTTTCCCGACGCCCGACGGTATGTCTCTCAAAGACTACATGGCACAGCTCGCGCGCGAGGGCCTAGACCGCCGCCTGAAAGTCTTATATCCGGATGAGAAAAAACGCGAAGCAGAGTTCCCGCGCTACAAGGAACGCCTGGAGCGTGAGATCAAGATCATTCAGGACATGGACTTCCCGGGTTACTTCCTCATCGTGCAAGACTTTATTAACTGGGCCAAGACCCACGGCTGTCCTGTGGGTCCGGGCCGCGGTTCGGGTGCCGGTTCCTTGGTGGCTTACAGCTTGGGTATTACCGACTTGGATCCGCTTGCGTACGACTTGCTGTTCGAACGCTTTCTGAATCCGGAACGTGTGTCCATGCCTGACTTTGACGTGGACTTCTGCCAGAACAACCGCGGACGCGTGATTGAGTACGTGAAATCCAAGTACGGCGAAGAGTCCGTGAGCCAGATTGCGACCTTCGGTACGATGGGTGCCAAGGGCGTCATTAAGGATGTCGGCCGTGTTCTCGATATGTCGTATTCCGAGGCTGATCGCCTTTCCCGCATGATTCCGACGCGCCCCGGTCACAACACGACCCTTGAAGAAGCGCTCAGCGAAGAGCCGCAGTTCCGCGCTGAAGTTCGCAACAATCCTCAGGCCCGCAAACTCATTGAGTACGCCTTGAAATTGGAAGGCACCACCCGAAGCTTGGGCATTCACGCCGGCGGCGTGCTGATTGCGCCGGGCAAACTGATTGATTTCTGTCCGCTCTACGCAGCAGGCATGCTGCCGGAGAACGTTATCAGTATGTACGACAAGAAAGACGTAGAAGCCGTCGGTCTGGTGAAGTTCGACTTCCTTGGTCTGACCACGCTGACGATTATTGAACGTGCGCTCGACTACATCGAAAAGAACACCGGCGTTCGTCCGGACATTGAGCACATGGAGTGCGATGATGAGGACACGTACAAGAAGATTTTCCAGACCGGAGATACGGTTGCCGTGTTCCAGTTTGAATCTCCGGGTATGCACAAGCTTCTGATTGACGCGAAGCCGACTCAGCTTTCCGACTTGATCGCTTTGAACGCTCTGTATCGTCCGGGCCCGATGGACCTTATTCCGGACTTCCTGGATATTCGTGCCGGACGCAAAAAAGCTGAATACGCCGATCCGCGTTTGATTCCGATTTTGGAAGATACGGCCGGCATTATGGTGTATCAGGAACAGGTGATGCTGGTGGCACAGAAGATCGGCGGCTACTCACTCGGCGGCGCTGACATTCTTCGACGCGCCATGGGTAAGAAAGACGTCGCCGAAATGGAGCGCCAGAGCAAAGTGTTCATCGAAGGCGCGGCAAAGAACGGCGTTTCCGAAGAAGTGGCCACTCACTTATTCGAGTTGATGCGTAAGTTCGCGGGCTACGGTTTTAATAAGTCTCACGCTGCCGCGTACTCTTATGTTGCCTATAAAACCGGATGGCTGAAGAATTACTATCCGGCGGAATTTCTGGCCTCTTCTTTGAGTGAAGTGATGACGGATCCGGAGAAGTCTCTGAAGATTTTGATGGATGCCAAACGCCACGGCGTCAAACTTCTCGGCCCCGATATCAACGAGAGCGAATTTAACTACACGAGTCCCAAGACGATGGAGATTCGTATGGGCTTAGGCGCCTTAAAAGGTGTAGGTTCTGCTCCTGCAGAAGCCATCAAGGCCGAAAGAGACAAGAACGGTCCGTTCAAGGATCCCTTTGATCTCGTCAAACGGGTGGGCTCTCAGCTCATCACGAAGAAGATTATTCAGGTCTTTGCGATGGCCGGTGTCTTTGATTCCATTGAGCCTAATCGCCGTAAGTGGTTTGAAAATGCTGACGTTGTCGTGCAGTCTGCTCAGGAAAATGAAAAGGCAGCCGACCAGTTCAGCCTCTTCGGAGAAGAGCCGTCCAACGAAGTGCCGATTAAGGAAGTTGCGCCTTGGAGCGAACGGACTCGAATGGAAAAAGAACAGTACGTTTTGGGCTTCTACTTCTCTGGTCACCCGCTGGAAGCCTACCATTCCGAACTCAAACGTAATTTCGGTGCTGTCGTTGCAGGAACGGAATCCGAGAACCCGGGCGAGTATCTCGTTGCCGGTATGTACATCGGGTGCGAGCAGCGCCGCGGCAAGGATGGTTCTCCCTTTGTCACACTGCATTTGGCGACACCGGACGGTCCAGTGGATTACAGCGTTAAGAACCAGTACTTCGAACAGGAAAGAGCCCGAATCAAGGAGATACCGAAGGGCGAAATAGTAGTAGTTGAGCTTAAAAAATCTCACAGCAAAAAGAGCGGTAAGACTTGGGCGAGCCCCGGAGCCTTCTATCCGCTTTACGAACTGCGTCACCGCCAGAAAGCGCATATCGTCATTCGGCCGGCTGAAGAAGCAGATCCGAAAGAGCTCGAACGTCTGATCTTGGACGTGCAGATGACGCATCCGGAGGAAGCAATTCGCGTGGACTTTGAGTTCTCTGACGACCGCAGTTTCCGGGTACGCCTGCCGTGCCCCTATAAGGCTGCGGCGGATTGGACACTGGTCCGAGATTTAGAGGATTCCCCTTCGATTCAGCAGGTTGAAGTGGCTTACGGTTTGTAACTTCGGCCTCCCGAACTGAGAGAAATTCAGGTTTTTAGGCTAAGTACAATTCATAATTCAAAGAAATCGCAAGAAAAGGTAAGAAAGCCCTTTCTTGTTACTCGGTTTTTGGTATTGTTTGATAATCAGGGCGAAATCCGCCCTTATAAATCGACAACCGACGGCCGCATAGGCCGTGCATTTGAGGTGAAATTTTGAACAAAAATAATTTATTCGCCAAAGTTGCCGTATGGATCGTGATCGCATTAGTTCTGTTTACTGTATTCAAGCAGTTTGACGGCGCTAAGAAGATGGTTTCGAATGAGCCGTCCACGAGCTACACGCAATTTATGGACCAGGCCAAGGAAGGCAAAATTAAGCGAGTCGATGTTCAAGGTCGTACGCTTACCGTGACTCCCACGGAAGGAGCTACCTATAAGATCACAGCTCCGGGAGACCTTTGGATGGTGGAGGATCTCCGTAAGGCCGGCGTTCAGGTCTACGGTCAGCCCGACGAAGAACAGAGCTTCTTAGCTTCTATCTTTATTTCTTGGTTCCCGATGCTGATCCTCATCGGCGTGTGGATTTTCTTCATGCGCCAAATGCAGGGCGGCGGAAAGGGCGGTGCTTTCAGCTTCGGCAAATCGAAAGCCAGAATGCTCGACAGCTCGAATAACAATGTCACTTTTGCCGATGTTGCAGGCTGCGATGAAGCCAAAGAAGAAGTGACCGAAATTGTGGACTACCTCAAGGATCCGAGCCGCTATCAGCGATTGGGCGGTCGTATTCCTCGCGGTGTGCTGCTCGTCGGCTCTCCGGGTACCGGTAAGACTCTTTTGGCCAAAGCCATCGCCGGCGAAGCCAAGGTTCCCTTCTTTACGATTTCCGGTTCCGACTTCGTTGAAATGTTCGTCGGTGTCGGTGCCGCTCGTGTTCGCGACATGTTCGAGAATGCTAAGAAGAATTCTCCCTGCATCATCTTCATCGACGAAATTGATGCGGTCGGTCGTCAGCGCGGCGCCGGTCTCGGCGGCGGCAATGATGAACGCGAACAGACCTTGAACCAGATGCTCGTTGAGATGGACGGTTTCGACACCAACAGCAGCGTCATCGTGATTGCTGCTACGAACCGCCCAGACGTGCTTGACCCTGCATTGCTGCGTCCGGGCCGCTTTGACCGTCAGGTCGTGGTTCCGCTGCCCGATATCCGCGGCCGTGAGCAGATTCTGAAAGTTCATATGCGCAAGATTCCGGTCGGCGCCGACGTGGATGAATCGGTCCTCGCTCGCGGTACCCCGGGCTTCTCCGGTGCCGATCTGGCGAACCTCGTCAACGAAGCTGCTTTGTTTGCTGCCCGCCGCAATGGCCGTGTAGTTGCTATGGAAGACTTCGAACGCGCTAAAGACAAGATCATGATGGGTGCCGAACGCAAGGCCATGGTCATGTCCGAAGACGAAAAACGCAACACGGCTTATCACGAATCCGGCCACGCTCTGGTTGCTCGTCTGATGCCGAAGAGCGATCCGGTGCACAAAGTCACGATTATTCCTCGCGGACGTGCTTTGGGTCTGACGATGCAGCTGCCTGCCGAAGACCACTATTCTTATGACAAGCAGTATCTGCTGTCTCGTATCGCCATCCTGTTCGGCGGACGTATTGCCGAAGAAGTCTTCATGCATCAGATGACAACCGGTGCTTCCAACGACTTTGAACGCGCCACTCAGATGGCCCGCGACATGGTTGTCCGCTACGGTATGAGCGATGTGATGGGTCCGATGGTCTACGGCGAAAACGAGAACGAAGTGTTCCTCGGCCGCTCCGTGACTCAGTCCAAGCATATCTCCGAGAGCACGATGGAAAAGGTCGATGCAGAAGTTCGCCGAATTATTGACGAGCAGTATGCAATTGCCCGCAAGCTCATCGAGACTCATCAGGAAGAAATGCACAAGATGGCTCACGCGCTGCTCGAATGGGAAACCATTGACGCCGAGCAGATCGACGACATCATGAACGGCAAGGATCCGCGTCCTCCCAAGCAGCTGAGCAAGGTTCGCAGAAAGAACGAAGAAGCGGCCCAGCCGGCTGAAGGAGAGCAGACCGCTCAGGCAGCTCCTGCAGAAGATAAGCCGGAGCAGGCTCCGAAGCAGAACGAATCTTCCGAATCTGAAGCGGCTCCTAAACCGGCGGAAACTCCTTCCGAGGAAGTGAAGCCGGAAGATAGGCCGAAGGATTCCGACGATCGTCCTAAAGCCTAAAATAACGTTTGCAATAGAAGAGGCCGCTTCCGCGGTCTCTCTATTTTTAGTGCGGAAGGACAGCGGCAGCTAACCGAAGAAGTGGAAGGGAAACATCGGGAAAGCTGTCCGGTTCAAACGCGGGATGTAAACCATTTCATAAGTTCATCGAGCTCTTAAAAATGAACGAAGATCTTGAATTCAAAGATATCGACGAAGACGACGAAGAGGAAGTCAAAATTCCCGAGATCCACGGGACAAAGAACTACATGACGCGCGCCTGCTACAACCGACTTCTGGATGAACGCAAGAACCTGGTTTTAGTCGAGCGTCCGAATGTCGTGAATGTCGTCGCTTGGGCGGCTTCTAACGGCGACCGCAGTGAAAACGCCGACTACCAGTACGGTAAACAGCGTCTTCGTGAAATCGACCGCCGCATCCGCTTCCTGAATAAGCGAATCGAGGCGAGCGAAGTCATCGACATTGATAAAAGACCGCCGACGGATCAAATCTTCTTCGGAGCCACCATCGTTTATGCCAATGAGCAGGGCGATGAATCCAAGATTCGTATTGTCGGGATCGACGAGGCCGACGCCTCGGTAGGAGATGTTTCCTGGATCTCTCCGATCGCCCGAGTTTTTCTCAAGCACTTTGAGGGAGACACGGTGCTTCTGCCGACCCCGAAAGGCGTAAAGAAACTTGAGATTTTGGAAGTGACTTACGTCAACGATCCTCCCGGGAAACCTCACATTATTTAACTTTTCAATTTTTGTAATTGGCCGGTCAAGCCATGGAAACGAAAGAACAACATTTATCAGATTTTGATTTTGAACTGCCCGAATCTTTGATCGCGCAGTATCCGCTGAAAGATCGCGCAGCTTCGCGTCTTCTGCACGTCAAACCTGACGGCTCCGTAGAAGACCTGCATTTCAGAGATATTCTGAATTTGCTGCGGCCCGGCGATCTTCTTGTCTTTAACAACACAAAGGTCATCAAGGCCCGTTTGAACGGTAAGAAAGAAACCGGCGGGGTCTTCGAAGCGATGACCGAACGCGTCACCGGAACTTATGAAGCCATTTCGATGATGCGTGCCAGCAAAGCGGCAAAACCGGGAACGATCCTGTACTTTGATCATCCGGAAAGGAAAGAGCCGGCAAGAGCTGAAGTCCTCGGACGCGAAGGCGAATTCTTCCGCCTCAAATTTGATCGTCCGGTGCTGGAAGTGTTGGACGAATACGGCAAAGTTCCTCTGCCTCCCTACATTCAGCATGCCGCTGAAAAATCTGATGAAAGCCGTTACCAGACGGTTTATGCCAAATATCCCGGAGCAGTTGCTGCTCCGACGGCAGGACTTCATTTCACCGATGAACTTCTTCAGCAGATTCGCGACAAAGGATGCGAAGAAGTTTTCGTGACGCTGCACGTCGGCGCCGGTACATTCCAGCCCGTGCGTGTTGAAAATCTGTCTGAGCATATTATGCACTCCGAGTGGTACAGCATCTCTCCGGAAGCAGCCGAAAAGATCAACAAGGCCAAAGCCGAAGGACGCCGCGTTGTCTGCGTGGGCACGACGAGCCTGAGAACGGTTGAAGCGAGCGCCTCTCAAAATCCGGAAGGAAAGGTCAGGGCAGAAAGCGCCGATACGCGCCTCTTTATTAAACCGGGCTACGAATTCAAAGTCTGTGATGCGATGGTGACAAACTTCCATCTGCCGAAGTCCACCTTGGTCATGCTGGTCAGCGCCCTCTGCGGACGAGATGAAATCCTGGCGGCATACAAACATGCCGTCGATGAAAAATATCGTTTCTTCAGCTATGGAGATGCGTGCTTCCTTGAGAAAAAGGTAAACCAATGAGTCTTACATTCAAACTCCACAAAACTGAAGGATTTGCGCGCCGCGCTGAAATCCATTTGAACCACGGCGTTGTTCAGACACCCGTGTTTATGCCCGTCGGCACCTACGGTACCGTCAAAGCAATGAGCCCGCTTGAGCTCAATGAAATCGGAACTCAGATTCTGCTCGGCAACACGTTCCACCTCTGGCTTAGACCCGGCCTGGAAGTCATTGCCGAACACGGCGGCCTCCACGGCTTTATGGGCTGGGAAAAACCGATTCTGACGGACTCCGGCGGTTTCCAGGTCTTCTCTTTAGGCAAGCTGCGCAAGATTACCGAAGAAGGCGTGCGTTTTGCTTCTCCGATCAACGGCGAACGTCTCTTCCTGACGCCTGAAGTTTCGATGGAAATTCAAAAGGTGCTGAACTCCGATATCGCTATGATTTTTGACGAGTGCACACCGTACGAAATCGACGGCCGTCCTGCCACTGAAAAAGAAGCTGCGGACTCCATGCGTCTTTCTCTCCGCTGGGCTCGACGCTCCCGTGACGAATTCGATCGTCTGCAGAATCCGAATGCGCTGTTCGGTATCGTCCAGGGCGGCATGTTCGAGCATCTGCGCGACGAATCTCTCGAAGGCCTCAAGGCAATCGGTTTTGACGGCTATGCCATCGGCGGCCTCTCCGTCGGCGAACCGAAGGAAGAGATGATGAAGATTCTTGATCATCTCAAGACTCGTATGCCCGAGGATAAGCCTCGCTACTTGATGGGCGTCGGAACACCGGAGGATCTGGTTGAAGGCGTGAAACGCGGCATCGATATGTTTGACTGCGTGATGCCGACCCGTAATGCAAGAAACGGCTGGCTCTTTACTCGCTACGGCGACATCAAACTCAGAAACGCCAAGCACAAACACGACCTTCGTCCGCTTGACGAGAGCTGCGACTGCTACTGCTGCCGCAACTTCTCTCGTGCTTATCTGCATCACCTTCAGAAGGTCAATGAGATTCTGGGCGCTAGACTGAACACAATTCACAATCTGCACTACTACCTGAATCTCATGAAAGAAATTCGTGAGGCCTTGGATCAGGGCAATTTCGAGGCCTGGTGCAAGAAGTTCGCAGAAGACAGAGCGCGCGGAACAGACTAATAACTTCGGGCAATTTCGAGGAACTTCGTGAATACACTGAGTTTTTTATCGGATTGCCCGATTTTTACAAGCTCAATTTAAGAGAAAGAAAGTAGAATACAAGGTTTAAAAAGGGCGGGGCGCGCCCGGATTGCCCTTTGCATTCTTTTGAGAGGCAAAGGGAACCATGACAGGACTTGAACTGACAGGAGAAATTCTTAAGAGTCCTAAGCAGTGGACGTCGAAAAATTTTCACTGCCCTCAGTGAACCCATATCTCATAGTTGGAGTTTTAAATTGTTTATTTCTGAAGCATATGCACAAGCAGCCTCTGGCGCTGCTGCGCAGCCCGGCGGACTTGAAAGCATGTTCTCGTCTTTCGGCGTAATGATCCTCATTTTTGCCGTTTTCTGGTTCCTTTTGATCCGTCCTCAGCAGAAACGTCAGAAAGAACACAAGAAGATGATTGACGCTCTTACTACCGGCAATGAAGTGATCACGGCCGGCGGTATCTGCGGCAAGATTGTTGCTGCCGATGAGAACTACATCAATCTTCAGATTGCTGCCGTTGACGACAAACCCGTTGTCATCACTTTCCAGCGCATTGCAATTCAGGCTGTTCTCCCCAAAGGCACGGTCAAGTTCTAATTTTCAAGTGAAAGCTTGATAGGACGACCGTTCCGATTTCATGAGACGGTCGTTTGTGTTGTACCTACCTTTATGTGCCGGCGTAAGCCGGCACAACGATAGTTATGAATCGATACCCTCTTTGGAAATATATATTGATTGCGGTGATTTTGATCGTCGCAGCGGTATATACACTCCCCAATTTCTACGGTGAGTCTCCGGCCGTTCAGGTCAGCCCGGGTAAGGCAACGGTTAAAGTAACCGAACAGACGTTAAAGACGGTTGAAGACGCACTTGCCGCCGCTCAAATCAAACCCAACGGCGTTTTCTTTGAGCAGGGCGCTCAGCAGAACTCGGTTCGCGTTCGTTTTGCTCCGACAGACGGCGAACTTCAGCTTCGTTCCCGCGACGTGCTTGAAAAAGCATTGAATCCGGATCCTGCCGATCCTTCCTACATCGTCGCGCTCAACCTCGTTCCGAATACTCCGACCTGGCTGCTTAAGATCAACGCACTTCCGATGTATCTCGGTCTTGACCTCCGCGGCGGTGTGCACTTCCTGCTCGCCGTTGACATGAAGGCGGCCGTCACAAAACGTATTGAAGCAGCGACCGGCGAAGTCAGAACCCTGCTTCGTGACCATAAGATTCGTCATGCCGGTATTGTCCGTGTCGGCGACACACTTGAAATCTCTTTCCGCAATGAGCAGGATCTTGAAGCGGCTATGGACGTTCTCCGTAACCGTCAGACCGATCTCACCTTTGCGAAAGAAGATCAGAACGGCAAGTTCATGATCCGTGCCACGATGTCTCAAAAGGCGATGAGCGATGTTCAGTCCTACGCTTTGAAGCAGAACGTGGCAACTCTGCATAACCGAATCAACGAACTCGGCGTCGCCGAGCCTGTGATCGCTCAGCAGGGTGCAGACCGTATTGTGGTTCAGCTCCCGGGTGTGCAGGATACGGCAAAGGCTAAGGACATCTTAGGTCGTACTGCAACGCTTGAAGTTCGTATGGTCGACGACAGTCCCGAAGCGCTGGCTCAGCTTTCTCAGGGTACGGTTCCTTTCGGTACCGAGCGCTTTAAAGACCGTGAAGGCCGCGACATTTTGGTTAAACGTCAGGTCGTCCTGACCGGTGACAACCTGAACGACGCTCAGCCGGGCTTTGACAACCAGACGCATGAGCCGACGGTTAACCTGACGCTGGATGCTAAGGGCGCACGCATTTTCAAAGACGTCACTCGTGAAAACGTCGGTAAGCGCATGGCCATTATCTTGTTTGAAAAGGGTAAAGGCGAAGTCGTAACGGCTCCGGTGATCCGTCAGGAAATCGGCGGCGGACGTGTTCAGATTTCCGGCCGTATGACAACGGTTGAAGCTACCGACACAGCCTTGCTGCTTCGTGCCGGTTCTCTGGCTGCTCCGATGGAAATCATTGAAGAACGTCTGGTCGGTCCGAGCTTGGGTGCCGCAAACATTAAAGCCGGTTTTGAATCCACGCTGTGGGGCTTCATCGCGGTTTCCGTGTTCATGATCATCTACTATCACCTCTTCGGTGTGTTCTCTGCGATCGCTTTGACCTGCAACCTGTTCCTGCTGGTTGCTATCCTCTCGATGCTGCAGGCAACACTGACCCTGCCGGGTATTGCCGCTATGGCGCTGACGCTCGGTATGGCCGTGGACGCGAACGTGCTGATTAACGAACGTATTCGTGAAGAGCTGCGTGAAAACCGTACGCCGCAGCAGGCGATTAAAGAAGGCTACGACATGGCGTTCAACACGATTTTGGACTCCAACATTACGAGCTTGATCGCCGGTATCGCACTGTTGATTTTCGGTTCCGGCCCGGTCAGAGGCTTTGCGGTGGTTCACTGCTTGGGTATCTTGACCTCTATCTTCACGTCCGTGATGGTGTCCCGAGCACTCGTCAACCTCTGGTACGGCCGCCGCAAGAAACTCACTTCGCTTTCTATCGGTCAAATTTGGCGTCCTGACGCCGACAAGTCAACGGCGAAAGGAGCTTAACCATGGAACTATTTAGAATCCACAAAACGATTCCGTTCATGAAGTATTCCAAGATACTGAACGCGATTTCGTTTATTTCTTTCTTTATTGCGATTGGGCTCTTGGTCGTTCGCGGTTTGGCTTTCTCCATTGAGTTCACCGGCGGTTTGGTGATGGAAGTCAACTACCCGGATGCCGTTCCGGTGCAGGAGCTGCGCGTGGACTTGGAAAAAGCCACGGGCGGGGAAGTCCAGGTCGTGAACTTCGGTACAGCCCGCGACGCTCAGATCCGACTTCCTCTGAAAGGCAACAAGACTTCTGCTCAGATGAGCGAAGAGGTCATGAAAGTCATTCATGAGAAAGCCCCGGAAGCCCAGCTGCGCCGCACCGAATTCGTGGGACCTCAGGTCGGTGAAGAACTGGCCACCGACGGTCTGACCGCTCTGCTCCTGGTGGTGGTCGGCATTATGGTCTACTTGGCCTTCCGTTTCGAGTGGAAGTTCGCTGTGGCAGCCATTATCGCGAATATGCACGACGTCTTCCTGGTGCTCGGTGTCTTCTCGCTGTTCCAGTGGGAATTCTCACTGCCGGTTCTTGCGGCCGTTCTTGCGGTCTTGGGTTACTCGGTCAACGAGTCCGTGATTATTTTCGACCGCTGCCGTGAATGCTTCCGTAAGATCCGCAAAGGCACGCCGGTGGAAATCGTCAATACTGCGATTACGCAGACCATTTCCCGTACGGTGATTACGCACAGCTCGACCTTGATGGTCACACTGTCGATGTTCTTCTTCGGCGGTCCGGCCCTGCATTACTTTGCACTGGCTCTGACCATCGGTATTTTGCTGGGCGTTTATTCTTCCGTGTTCGTGTCCGCTGCGATTGCTCTGTATTTGGGCGTCAAACGCGAAGATTTGGTGAAGAAGGTCCGCAAAGATGAAATTTCCGATATGGTTCCGTAATTCCGTTCGGACATTGATCTAAAGATGAGGGGGCTTCGGTCCCCTTGTTTTTTAGATAGACCTAATCGGGTAATCAAACAGCCGAATAATTCTGCATCCTCCTAAGATGGAAGCCTTAAGAGGATTTTTGAATGAAGACTGCATTTCGTTGGTTTATTTTTTCTGTCAGTCATGTGGAAGATTTCCACGGGCGCGCCGGCAGAATCGAAGTTTGGTGCTTCTTCGTTTTTGAGTGCCTCTTTCTGGTTTTGGCAGCCGGAATCGATTTGCTGTTTACCGGATTTCCGATCGTCCTGCCGATTTATGCGGCGCTGACATCAATTCCTACCGTTCTTTTATTTATCCGCCGCCTGCATGACTGCGGGTTTTCGGGTTGGTGGGTTTTTCCTGCTATAGTTCCTCCGATTTGCTTTTTTGTTATGTGTTGGGCGCCTGATCCGGCACAGCCGAATAAATACGGCACGACCGAACGTCTGCCCTCGAAGAATCTGCGGGAACAGTCGGTGCCTCCGTTAATTGACGGGATTGAGTACCTGACGCCGCCTCCGCAGCCTTATGAACCGGCAGTAAAGAGACGTGAAGAACTGTTTGAAAAAGAGCAGCAAGAGATTATTGAACAAGAGAAAGTTTCTACCCGCAAGGAGACAGCAAATGAAAAAGACATCCGCCAAACAGGCCAAAAAGATTGAAAAACGTATTCTCGCTGTTGTCGCAGATCTGAAAAAAGCCAAAAAGGCCCGCAAGATCGAACACATTGAAATGGCTGAGAAGTTCCTGGCCAGCCTGACTGCAAAACTTGATGTTGCAGCTGCCGATCTGAAGGCTAAGAAGGAAAAGCTGATCGCTGCTCAGGAAGCCAAAGATAATTCTAAGGCGCAGGCTGCTGAGTACAAAGAAGGCGGCAAAGAAGCTAAGGCTGAAGAAAAAGTGGCTGATGAAGGCAAAGCTAAAGAAGCCAAAGCTAAAGAAGGTGCGGCCAAGTAGCCGTTGCTGAAATCGGCAAGACAAAACCTCTGATCCGAGATCGGTATCAGAGGTTTTGCGTTAATAAGAGCTCTAAAAACTTAATCTACGTTAAAACCGTTGCGTCGGGCGGCAATGAGTGCTTCCGTTCGATTTCGTGCGTCAAACGCGCGATAAAGGGCCGTAACGTGCGTTTTAATGGTGCCCTCGGAAAGATCCATCTTGCGGCAAATGGTTTTGATGGAGTCTCCCTGACTCAAAAGCTTCAATACCTGGCACTGACGAGTAGTCAAGTGAACTTTTGAAGAGGGATTCACAACCGGCTGCTGCGGGCTCATTCCCATCGACTGCTGCTGAGAGAGAATCTTCGAGGGAATATAGACGCCGCCTTCGAGGACAAAATTGATCGTGCTCTTAAGCAGGTTGGCGTCAAGTGTCTTGGGCACATAACCGGCAGCACCGGCTGAAAGAGCTTTGAGAATGCTGTCCGGATCACAGTTGCCGGAGAGAACCAGAATTTTGAGCGCCGGATAGTTTTGTAAAAGTCGTACTAAGAGATCGGTGCCTTGAGAGTCGGGCAGGCCGAGGTCAAGAATCATCAGATCAGCGGAGTCGCCGTACTTTTCAGCCAACTCAACAGCCTCTTTTGCAGTGGCTCCAACATGAATCTGCACGTCCGGATACATGCTTTGCAAAAGAGCAGACATGGCCGTCGTAATAAGCGAGTGATCGTCCACCAATAAGATCGTCTGCGGTTTAACCAACTGAGTCTCCTTACCTATTTTTCAATTATTTGGAGCGCACGACTCAACCCAACATATCACGAAAGCCGTGCTTATTCAGAGTTTAACAAATTCGAGGAAGTTGTTCCCCTGTCAGCCAGTCCACCATGCGGACACCGCCGAAGCCGGTTTCCATTTGTACGAAGTGGTTTTCGTCCTCAATGCAGCGGCCGATGATTTGAGCATTCTTGCCAAGGGGATCATCTCTCATAATCTTAAGCATCCTTTCTGCATCTTCGGGTGCGCAGATTGCGATGACTTTACCCTCGTTGGCTACGTAAAGCGGATCTAAACCTAAAAATTCGCAGGCGGCTTCCACGGATTCCTTGACCGGAATCTTGTCTTCTTCAAGCACCATGCCGACA
Source organism: Acinetobacter sp. N54.MGS-139 (assembly GCA_000980495.1). GTDB lineage: Bacteria > Pseudomonadota > Gammaproteobacteria > Burkholderiales > Burkholderiaceae_F > Parasutterella > Parasutterella gallistercoris. Next base: position 26,240 of record LARN01000007.1, read on the forward strand.
GAAGACTGTTTTGCAATTTCGTTGAGTGTGGTACCGAGACCTCCTCGGGTCGGATCTCGCATGCAGCGAAGAGAAGGGATTTCGGCAACCAGTTTTTCGGTTAAACGGTTCAGACTGGCAGAGTCACTGACAACACCGGTTTCAAAGCCTAAGTTCACGCGCTGACTCATGACCGCCACGCCATGGTCTCCTATATCGCCGGAAATCGCAATGACATCGCCCGGGCGGCAGTTGGCGCCCGAGAGACGGATTCCTTTCGGCAGGACGCCTACGCCGCAGGTGTTGATGTAGATACCGTCGGCTTTGCCGCATTCAACAACCTTTGTATCGCCGGTAACGATTTTGACGCCGGCCTCTTTGGCGGCAGCCGCCATGCTTTCCACAATGCGTTTTAGGTCGCTTAAAGGAAAGCCTTCTTCCAAAATGAAGCCGCAGGAAATGTAAAGGGGCGTGGCTCCGCAGACGGCAACGTCGTTAACGGTGCCGTGAATGGAGAGACCTCCGATATCGCCGCCGGCAAAGAAAATAGGGCTTACGACATGCGAGTCGGTGGCCATGATGAGCTCGCCCTTCGGCTGCGGAAGACGGGCTCCGTCGTCGCCCTGGTCAAGGAATTCGTTAGAGAAGTTTTTAGCAAAGAGGTCGGCAATAAGCTGGGCGCTGGCTTTGCCGCCGGCGCCGAAGTTCATTTCGACCTTTCCGGTCTTGAAATTCAGAGGGCGTTGATAGTGTTTCTTTTCTTCAGACATTTTTATTCTCCGGAATTCTTATCTTTTGTGTCTGCCGTAAGTGAAGTAAGCGGCGCAGGCGCCTTCGCTGGATACCATGCAGGAGCCGATGGGGCTTTCCGGCGTGCACACCGTTCCGAAAGCACGGCAGTCGGAAGGCTGCTTTTCGCCGCGCAGGATGGCACCGCATTCACAGGCTTTGTTATCCGGCACGCTGCGGTAAACCAAGTTGAAATGCTTTTCAGCGTCGAAGTCACTATATGCATCGGAGAGCTTTAACGCAGACTTGGGAACGGAGCCGAGTCCTCGCCACTCAAAGCTGTCACGAAGCGCAAAGACTTCTTCCATCATTCGAATGGCCTTCATGTTGCCTTCGGGGCGCACGGCGCGGGTAAATTCGTTTTCAACCTTGGCTTCGCCGCGATTGATTTGACGAATCAGCATGAGGATGGACTGAAGCATGTCCAAGGGTTCGAACCCGGCGATCACAACCGGTTTGGAATAGTCCTTGGCGAACGTTTCGTAAGGTTCGCTGCCGATGATCGTAGAAACATGGGCAGGTCCGACAAAACCTTCAATTTGGACTTTTTCCTGGTTCTTCAGGATATGGCGCATGGCCGGAGGCGTCAGAACATGATTGCAGAAAACAAAGAAGTTCTTTAAGCCTTCTGCCTTGGCTTGCTTTAAAACCACGGCGGTGGCAGGCGTTGTCGTTTCAAAGCCGATGGCAAAGAAGACGACATTTTTATCCGGATTGGCGCGGGCTATATCCAGGCAGTCAGCTGCCGAATAAATCATACGGATGTCCCCGCCCTGAGCTTTTGCCTTCATCAGCGAAAGACCCTTGGAAGCCGGGACACGCATGGTATCGGCATAAGTACAGAGGATGACGCCGTGTTCTAAGGCGAGTTCAATTGCAGAGTCGATTCTGCCGATCGGCATAACGCACACCGGACAGCCGGGCCCGTGAATCATGCGGACGTTTTTAGGCAGAATTCCCTCCAGGCCGTAGCGGCTGATAACGTGCGTGTGACCGCCGCAGAACTCCATGAGCCGATAGTTTTTATCCGCCCTCGCTTCTTTAGCGATATCGGCAACGAGCTTTTTTGCGAGCTCTTTGTCACGGTACTCAGTGATGTACTTCATGCCGGTTCTCCTGCCGCGGGAGCCTCTGAAGCAAAAAGAGCCAGTGTCTTTTGAGCCTCTTCGGGATCGATCTTCTGCAGGGCATATCCGACATGCAGGATGACGTAGTCGCCGACCTTGACGTCCTCGAGAAGGGCGGTCGAGATGGTTTTCTTCAGCCCCGAGATTTCTGCCACAGCAGTGTTCTCGTCGATGATTTCTTTAATTTGTACGGGAATTGCTAAACACATGATTCTTACTCTTTAGCTGTACTGTGAAGGCGCATTAAAACGACCCAAGCTTGGCCGAGCGATACGCCTCCGTCATTCGGAGGAACTTTGAGCCCCTCATAAACTTGTAATTCTTGCTGTTCCAGCAGCTTACGCAGCCGCTGCGTTAATAATGAATTTAAACAACAGCCGCCCGAGAGGCAAACTTTTCGGATTTGCTCTTTCTCAGAAACGGTGATGACCTTTTTTGCTAGCACCTGAGCCAGCGTTTCCTGGAAGTCCGCCGCTGCTTGCCGTTTATCCGCGTATTCGGAAAGCGCCAGAAGGAGCCGTACAAAATTCGGGTGTCCGCTGATGACTTCAACAAGGTCCGCTCGATTTTGTCCCCGACGTCCTTCGGAGGCCGCCTGCAGGCGAACCGGTGCTTCTCCTTCATAGCTAGAGATGTGGCAGATACCGAACATGGAAGCCGCTGCATCAAAGAGGCGTCCCAAACTCGTCGTCTCAGGCGCGTTGGCTTGAGCAGCAATGAGACGAAGACTCGGTTTATTGACGTCTTTAGCGAGTTTTTCAAGAGCGTCTGTTTTTCCGTTCTCCGCAAAAATCTTGGCGGCCATTCGCCAGCCTTCACGCGCGCATTTATCTGCTCCGGGCATTTTGATCGGAGCAATACTGCTGAGACGTTCAAAACCTTCCGGAGTCACCTTCAAGAGTTCTCCGCCCCAGGGTTTGTTGTCAGTACCTAGGCCGACCCCGTCGAGCGCCAGTCCCAAAACCGGTTCGGAAAGTCCGTGTTCGGCCATGACGGCGGCAATATGGGCGTGATGATGCTGAACAGGGACGAGTTCCGCATCGTACTTATCGGCAAGTTCCTCGGCAAGAGAGGTGGAATAAAAGTCCGGATGAAGGTCGCAGGCAATATATTTCGGCGTGATTTCAAAAATTTCCGAAAGGTGCTCAACCGCTCTGGCCAAGGTCCGGCAGTTGCTGACGCGGTCGGTGTCACCGATATGCTGCGTTAAGAAGGCGTGGTCGCCTTTAGTTAAACAAGCCGTATTCTTCAGCCACGGACCGGTGGCAATGACGGAAGGACCTCCGTAGGGCAGACGAACAGCTACCGGTGTAAATCCGCGTGCACGTCTGATGAGCTGGACGTCCTGGTCTCTTTGCTGCATTACCGAGTCATCACATCGAATCAGGATGTCGCGGTTGTGCGTTAAGAATAGGTCTGCGATTCCATCGAGTTTTTGGACGGCTTCGTCATTGCCGATAACAAGCGGCTCGCCGCCGGCGTTTGCACTCGTCATGACGAGCACTAGGTCACATTCTTTTTTGTACCAATCAGGGTCTTCGGGGCGTCCTATGGCTTCAAAGAAAAGAAGCCAATGGATCGGCGTATAAGGCATCATGATGCCGATACGATTCAATTCCGGCGCGATGCCCGGGAGAAGACGGTCGGCATCGTTAGTTTTTGGGCAAAGAACGATCGGAGCCTGCGGTGAATGTAATTCTTTAGAAGCTTTTTCCGAGATGCGGACAAAGCGAGAGGCGGAGAGGTCGTTTAAGGTCATGACAGCGAACGGCTTAAAGGGGCGGTGCTTGCGCCGACGCAGCTCAGAGACCGCGACGGCATTGGCTGCATCGCAAACCAAATGAAACCCGCCGAGACCTTTTACGGCCGCGATTTTGCCGCCTTGAATCTGTCGAAGCAGCTCAGCAATTTCATCCTCACAGGAGACAGGCGCACCGGTTTTGTCTTTCAGTTCAACATGCGGTCCGCATACGTCACAGGCATTAGGCTGCGCGTGAAATCGGCGGTCAAGAGGATCCTTGTACTCCTGCAGACAGTCCGGGCACATCGGAAAAACTTTCATGCTCGTCTGAGGGCGGTCATAGGGCAGCTGGGCAGTGATGGTGTAGCGGGGACCGCAGTGCGTGCAGTTGATAAACGGATAACGGTACCGGCGATTATTTTTGTCGGTGAGTTCCTTTAGGCACGCTTCGCAGACAGCAGCATCGGCCGGGATAACCGTACTGACCGAATTAGATCGGCTTTCCAGGATCACGAAGTCCTGACGTCCTTCTACAGGAATGTCTTCAGCTTCAACCGATTCGATGGAGGCAAGCGGAGGAAGTTCTTTCAGTAATCGAGTGCGGAAACGTTCTAAAGCTTCAGAGGGCCCTTCGACTACAGCTTCAACGCCGCGTCCGTCATTAAGAACGGTGCCGGTAAGTCCTTCACTTTTAGCCAGAACAAATACAAAAGGACGGAACCCGACTCCTTGGACGGTTCCTTTAATCCTTAATTTTTCTGCACGAATCGAGCTCTTCGAGTTAACGGACATGACGGACTCACCGGAAAGTTTCAATCGTATATTCTTTCAGCAGCTGAAGCTAAATTACTTTGAAACAGTGGAAAAACGTTTGCCGAGCCAATCACACCAAGCGTCCATGCCGGTGCCTTTGGTAGCAGAGACTTCAATAAATTCAATGTTCGGATTGACTCTGCGGGCATACTCTTTGCACTTCTCAACGCTGAAGTCCACATAAGGGAGCAGATCAACTTTGTTAATCAGCATCAAAGAGCTCGCAGCAAACATGTCCGGATATTTGATCGGTTTGTCTTCGCCTTCAGTGACGGAAAGCACAACAACCTTGCAGTCTTCTCCTAAATCGAAAGCAGCGGGACAAACCAGGTTGCCGACGTTTTCAATAAAGAGAATGGAATTGGGCTCGGGTTTGATCTTCCGGCAAGCCTCTTCGATCATATCGGCGTCTAGGTGACAGCCTTCCCCGGTGTTGATCTGAATGGCACGGCAGCCGGTTGCGCGAATACGTTCGGCGTCGTTCAGAGTTTGTTGATCACCTTCGATCACAGCAAGTTTGTACTGGTCTTTGATCTTGTTGATCGTATTGCAGAGCAGTGTGGTCTTACCGCTTCCGGGACTGGAAACAAGATTTAACGCCAGGACGCCGTCGGCTATAAACTTCTCGCGGTTCTGAGTCGCCTTTTTGTCGTTGGCGCTTAAAACGTCAATCTCCAGCTGGACCAAACGATCGTTGATTTTTTCCATAACTTTTTCCTTGGTCGAAGAAAAGACAGGAGCACGGGTCTAAGCTCCGGCTCCCGTCAATACATCAATAACTATTCGTGCTTATGAGCACCGGCGTTGCCGTGTTCATGATGGCCGGCGTCATGGTGATGGCGATGCTGGTCGCTGTCACGATGAACGTGGCCGTCTTCGGCATGGGGATGTTCATGAGTATGAGTCTGGTCCAGTTCTTCAACTGTGGCTTTCTTTCCGCCGCAACCGCATGTAACACACATAATTCACTCCTTAAATAAAAAAACTAGGAATCTCCGAGTTCCAGTTCACTGACTCGGAAATCGTCGCCGCCGTTTACACTGAGCTGATAGCTCCCGCACTCGGGACACGGCTCCCCGCGGCGGTGAATCGGAACAGTTTTCTGACATTTGAGACACCAGGCTGTTCCCTCCGGGCGCTCAATTTCAATCTTTGCATCCTGCATGACCGTCCCCTGCGAGGCGATCTTTAGGCCCTGCATCAGTGCATGCATTTCAACCCCGGCCAATTCTCCGACAATCAGTTTGACGGACACAACAGAGGGAGCCTGATTTTGCTGTGCAGTGTTCTCCACGATCTCAACGATGCTCTGGGCTAAGGACATTTCATGCATCTTTGAGCTCCACGTCCATTTGAGTGCAAGGGTCAAAGGACAGAATTGTCAGTTCGGCCAGCTTTTTAAGCTCTTCGGCATTTCCTGCCTTGAGATTCAGAAGCGTTTTTTTGAACCATTCGCTGTTGACCACGTTGATTTCGGTCGGTGTCAGGATGTGATATTTCTCAATGACACCGTCGGTAATTTTGACTGCATGAAGGAGGACACCGCGGGAGTTCTGAACGAGAGAGACCGCACTTCCGGGGCCGAGAGCCATAGCTGCGATTGTTTCTAGGGGCATACGAATCAAGTCCGCAGCGCTCAGCACTTCAATAAAACGCGCGACAAAGCGGGTGTAATTCGTGTTGCCGTCGGACATCAGCAGTCCGGCAACGGTCGGATTTTTTTTCATGCGGGCAACCGGCCCCGTCAGCGAGCGAACATCACTTTCCAATGATCCGTTTTTCCAGCAGCCTCTTTCTTTTAAGGCTTGAAGAATAAAGGCCGTCGGTTTATCGAGGAGGGGGCCCGAGGTATATCCGCGGCTGCGGTGCGAGGAAATCTTGTCAAAGAAAGCAGTCAGACTGTCTTTGCTCGGCGTAATGGTGCCGTTAAAGAGATCCTGTTCCCAATGCTCTGAAAATCCGTCCAGCAATAAATAAGAAACCTCGCCTCTTAGCTCGCTCCAGAGTTTGTTTCTCTTGGTCTGATCTTCGGGCGGAACTTCTCGAAGCTCACTGACAAGTTCCCGCACACGAATGACGCTTTTGATTTTCGCCGCGCGATAGCCCTCTCCGGCGCATTGAAGCGCAAAGTATCTAACACCTTCGTTAATGAGTTCCAAATGGTTGGCAAACCGCGCTTTTATCAGAACCTCCTGAGAAGGCTCGCTGTTTTGGGCTACATCACACGCTACCGCGGCTGCGGCAGTTTGCGAATCCGGACAAAGCGCAAAAAGGGGCGGCAGAAGCTCTAATGCTTCTTTAACGGGACGCCCGCAAAGGAGTTTTTCAATGCGCAGCTCCTTTGCCGGTTCGATACTGACATCGGATACAGAACATCCGTCAGTCGTTAAAACAAAACGAATCGCACCGAGATAACTCATGCTTCCTGATCCTCCGAGGTGTTTTTAGGTCTTAAGAACGAACGACGCGAGATCGGACGATTGATGGCTGTTTCAACCGCTTTCTCGATGGCTTCCGGGTCGACTTCCGGCTGAATGGCGGGAATCGGCTCGCCGAGTTCCGGTTCCTGCTCCGGCTTCATTAGTTCTTCTAAAGCAGCCTTAGCTATTTCTACGGCCATCTCGTGATCGGATACGACTTCCTCCAGCGGAGACATAAGCGAACACATCTGATACTCGCCCAAAATTCTGTCTTTTACGCTGATGAAGTCATACATCCCGGCCGGGAACGGATAATGCAGGCGGCGTCCTTCGGGAATCGACTTCCACTTCGAGGGCTGGCCCTTAGCCAAAATCACGTTCATGCACCAAGGCGTGACAATGATTCCGAGCCAAAAGTATTTCCACTTATGAAAACCGACCGCCTGCACATGGACACGCGGATGCAGCATCGGCAGTCCTTGCATTCGGGTCTGCCAAATTCTGTTGAAGCCTCTTTCGAGCCGCTGTGCCGGATTCGGCGCCCACGGCTCTTCACTTTGAGGATTTTGAGTCGTCGGAGCGTTGGTTTTGATCATAGTCTTCGGGCACAACCATAAAAAGGTCGCGTTCGCAGCCGCAAACCGGACAATTCCAGTACTCGGGCAGTTCCGAGAAAGGGGTGCCGGGTTCAATGTTCTGATCTACATCGCCTTTAGAAGGGTCATAGATGTAATGACAGACTTTGCACTCCAAGCGCGTATCAGGGTGCAGCTTGGAGCTGTCGCCTAAAAAAGTACCTTCAAATCCGGGCATTATTTGATTTCCACAGGTGAAAGTTCCCAGCTTTTGGTGACCCATTCGATCAATTCTTTGATGCGAACGGCAGAATCGGCCAAGTCTTCGGAAGCGGCAACCGCTTCTTCCGGAAGACCGGCGACAACAAGCGTATTGAGAATCATCAGGCGAGCCGGAGCGTTGTTCAAATACTGAACCTTCCAAACGTGACGTACATCGGTCGAAGAAATACGGCAGTTTCCGAATCCGCGGGACATCATTTGAACGGCGCCCGCGCCGACTGCAGCTTCGATCACTTTATGGTCTTCAGCCGACATCGGAAGATGCGACAGGTTGATCGTGAAAGCAGGAGCACCCGGTTCCCAAGCTTTGAGCGCCTCTTTGAGTTCGGCGATAATCGCCGGGCTGTTCATGGCCTCGGGACCGAACTCAACCGGATGCAGATCCGGCTGGCTGGTTACGTAAGCAGCTTCGGCAACGCAGGAAGGAATGGCACTGACTTCGAGCTGGTCGGCAATCTGCTGGCCGTCACGGTAGTAGCACACGCGCCAAACACCCACGAATATCGATTCCTGAATACGGATTTCGTCGAAGGTTTCGTTCGGGATGGAAATGCGAATGGCTACTTCACCTTCGCCGAGCATCTGGTTAATAAGCGCCAGCGTTTCTTTGTCATAGCCGTTCATCGCAAAGGCAGGACCGGCATCGCCGCTGTCCATATTCCAAAGGCGCATTTCCTCGTAAAGGTCGATGAAGAACTGGCGGCATTTTTCAGCCGTTTCTTTATCCGCGACTTCAGGCGTGTACGGCTGACGGAAGGTGTCTACGATATCGGGGACGCCGATCGTATTGGCAACAGAGCGCTCCGGCTGAGAACCGGGGCCGAGAAGGTTAATAGGTATCGAAATCGGTTTGGTGATCATGATTGAAGTCTTTATAGATTTAGTTAGATGGATCGAACAGGGATGCCGACGGAGGGCGGATAGTGCGGCTCGCTGTGCATGATTTCGTCCGCTTCTCGGACTAAATCGGCCCAAAGCCGCAGTCCGTCAACTGCACCTAAATACTTGCCGTCGCGGAAAAAGACCAGAGCCGGCCAGCGTTTGAAGCCGTAAGTTACGGCGAGCTTTCTGGCGTTGGGAGGCCCGACTACGGCTTTGTGTTCGATAAGGCCGCAGCTCTTTGCCAGTTCAGGTGCAATCACAAGCGCGTCCATGGTTTCTTTCATGCGGTTGGGATCTTCAATAAAAACAACCATCGAAAGACCCGGCTTCTGCAGAAACTGCGGGAAGGTGTCCTTGTCGCAGCTTTCAAAACCGTGTTCGTTGACCATTCTCAAAAACAGAGGGTGGCTGTAGAGGTCAATCTTCGGGGAAGTGCCCATCAGTTCCATCAGTGCTTCTCCTTTTTATCGAGTTGGGCTTGGAGGTGCGGAGGCAGTTTGCCGGTATTGGCCACAATGTCAGCAAACGCATCTTCGACATCGGGTGTCTGGCCGTTCATGGCCGCTTCCAGTGCATCGAGCGCAGCATCGACCTGACGCGCCCGTTCTTCTGTAATTTTTTTCGTTCCCATTCCGTTCCAAGCCAGAACCCATTCGCCGATTTGGACGTCGCCGAGCATCAGGACGTCAAGGTTTTCGGTTTGGCCGCGGCCGGAACAGACCGCTCTGCCGGGATAGGGCAGAGACTCAACTTTCATTGGAATTCCGATACACATTATTCGTCTGCCTTTGCGACAAAGCGCGCAAAACGGATGTCGCCGTCTCGGCAGGCTTCTTCTGCCGAGGGACGTCCGCTTTCATATTGTTCGATATCTAAACAAGGCGCATCCATGAGGGCAGGGGCAATTTCGTCCTCAGAGCGGGCCCGAAGTCCGACGTTCCAGCCGCGAACGATTTCGTATCCGTCACGGACAGCTTCATCAATATTTGCTTTGGCTTCAGGAGAAAGAGAACCGCCGTAGTCATCCAGCAAAATCGGCTGGAAACCCACAACCGCGATTTCTTTCGGAACGGCGCCCCGTACGGCTGCGGCAACCAAAAGATCATTCATGCCCGTTTGGTGCGGAGAAATCTTAGTAGAGGTCCAAAGTTTGACATCGTCGTTGCGAAGCACACGGAGCTCACCGGGTTTGCCCTTGAAATCACAGCAGTCAAAAATCAGAAGTTTTTCTGCTCGGCAGATTCTGTCGTAGAGATACATACCGAGTGTGCCGCCGTCCGCAATAACGTTATTCGGATCGGTAAAAGCGTATTTATCGTTGAAAGCTTCAACGACTCTGACTCCGAAGCCTTCGTCTGCCCAGAGGATGTTTCCGATCCCTAGGATCAGACACGGAATATCTTTGAGGTTTTGCATATCTAGAATTGCCACCGTTATGGTTACAGGTTCTTAATATGCCACTAGTATAGTTACAAAATTTAAGTAAAACTACGGAGATAACGGATTAATTATCCGCTCAAAATGGTTTTTTGATGGCTATTTTCGCTTTTTCTTTCAATAACTCTAGCTGATTTTCTCTTCTGCATTTTCATTCTCGAGCGCCTGATGAATGTCCCAGCGCATTTGCAGAGAGAGCCAGAATTCGGGATCGGTGTGGAAGTATCGAGATAAGCGAATGGCCGTGTCGGTTGAAATGGAGCGTTTTCCGACGATGAGCTCGTTGATGCGGCGCCGAGAGACGCCGATGGCTTGTGCCAGCTCGGCTTGTGAAATGCCGAGAGGCTCTAAAAAACGCGATTCCAGAAATGCGCCCGGATGGGGTGCACTTCTGGAAGAACGTGAAATACGGCCTCGCAGCGGAGGAACTCCTCCGCTGTTTTGACCGTTAGTTTGATCCGAAGATCTTGCCATGAGAAAGCCTAGGCTTTGTTGGCAGAAGAAGCATTCGGGATGTCAGAAGGGGGAATGTCTTCGTTACCCGGCTGACGGATCGGTTCCTTGAAGAAGCGGATACCGTTGATCATCGTAGAAACCTGTGTGCCGCCGCCCATGATGTCTTCACGGAAGCTCATGTAAAGGTGAGCGCAGAGGAAGATGAGCAGGTAGTACATCAGAAGATGATGGAAGGTACGCACCGGCTGAGGACCGCCGAGCCATGCTGTAACCCAGCCGAACCAGGACATCCAGCCTGTATCCCATCCCCACTGTTCGGCGTAGAGGCCTAAACCGGTCAGGATGATCAGGACGGAGCCGAGGACGTACATGAGACACATAGCCGTCTGGGCCAGAGGATTATGACCGACATATTCCTTCGGGTGTTTGTTCAGGAAAAGGTAGTAGAGGGCAGTGCCGAAAATACCTTTAATCCATTCCATATCCCAGAACGGAAGGATGAAGATCATACGGGAATACTTGTTGCCGACGAATGCCCAGTAAATACGATAGAGCATCAGCACGGCGAACAGCATGCCGCAAACCAAGTGCAGCAGGATGATGTTTCCGAAGAAGTAGGTATCCCAAGTGGTGGCGTAGTTTGCAATCGGCGGCCAGCCAATCAGGAAACCCGTAATGACCAGCATGAAGAATGCGGCGCACTGAGCCCAGTGCCAGAAGCGTACAGGAGCTTCGTACACGTACACGGGTTCAATCGGGCCTTCCTCAATGCTGTATGCCCATTTCGAGATTTTCATAAAACCTCCTAATTAGCGGACTTGAACTTTGCAGAGTTCCTCACCGCTGGTCGACATGACGTGAGTTGCGCAGGCCAAGCACGGGTCAAAGCTGTGGATCGTACGCAAGATTTCGAGAGGCTGATCAGCCACGGCAACAGGTGTGCCGAGCAGAGCGGCTTCGTAAGCACCGAGCTGGCCCTTGGTGTCGCGCGGAGAAGCATTCCACGTAGTCGGAACAACAGCCTGCCAGTTTTCGATCACGCCGTCTTTAATAACGCACCAGTGTCCGAGGGCACCGCGCGGAGCTTCGCACTGACCGACGCCTTTGCATTCTTTCGGCCAAGTACTCGGTTCCCATTTATCCATGTTGGCAGCGACTTCATCACCGGCCTTGATGTTGGCTTCGAGTTCATCGACGTATTCGAGCATGAGCTGAGCGCACATCTTGGCTTCCAAACCGCGGCAGAGAGTACGGCCGAGGGTGGAGAAGAGAGCTTCGACAGGTACGCCGGCTTGAGCAAGAGCGCGGTCGACGAGTTCTTTCTGGCGCGGCATCTTCTTGGCGTAGGCGACAACCATACGTGCAAGAGGACCGGTTTCCATTGCGTGTCCGTTCCATCTCGGAGCTTTGATCCAAGAGTAGCGGGCATTCGTGGTGAGCCATTTGATGTCGGTCTTGGTGCCTTCGTAGTCGACGCCGGCTTTGCCGAGGTCGAAGTTCGGGTCGGTGATACCTTCCCAAGGATGCAGACCTTCAGCGGGTTTCGGATAGGAGTACCAGGAGTGATCAACGAATTCTTTGATCTGGTTGGGATCCTTAAGGTCAACCGGAAGAATCTGGTCGAACTTGCCGTCGATAACGGCGCCGTTCGGCATAACGAGGCTCTTTTCGGACATATCGTTGGCATAGGCCGGGAAGTCGCCGTAGCAGAGCAGGTTCTTGTTGGCAAGGCCTCCGCCGATCTTGTACCAGTCTTTGTAGTAGGCCTGCATTGCCATCAGGTCAGGATAGTAGACTTCGTCGATGAAGCGGATCGTGGACTTAGCCACATCGCGCAGGAAGTTCATCCAAACCTGGTTGATCATGATGCCCTGGGCACCTGTATCGCTCATGTTAATCGGGCAGGGAACGCCGCCGACCAAATAGTTCGGGTGCGGGTTCTTACCGCCGACGATAGCGTGGACCTTAACGATTTCGCGCTGGAAGTCCAAGCTTTCGAGGTAGTGAGTGACGCCCAGAAGGTTAATTTCCGGAGGAAGCTTGTAGCCGGGGTTGCCCCAGTAAGCGTTAGCAAAAATACCGAGCTGGCCGCTGGCGACGAAAGCTTTCAAGCGGTCCTGAACTTCTTTGAAGTAAGCAGGAGAGGAGAGAGCATGCGTGGAGATGGACTGCTGGATTTCGCTGGTCTTCTTCGGATCGGCGCTCAAAGCGGAGACGACGTCAATCCAGTCGCAGCCGTGGAGCTGATAGAAGTGAGTCAGGTGGTCCTGGCAGTACAGCGTAGCGTTCATCAGGTTGCGGATGATATTGGCGTTCTTCGGAATCTTAATTCCGAGAGCATCTTCAACCGCGCGGACGGCAGACAAAGCATGAATACCGGTGCAGACGCCGCAGATGCGCTCCACAAAGGCCCATGCATCACGGGGGTCGCGTCCCTTCAGAATAACTTCAAGACCGCGCCACATCGTGCCGGTAGACATTGCGTCGACGATGACATTGTTTTCATCGAGGACGGCCTGCATACGTAAGTGACCCTCGATTCGGGTTACAGGGTCAACAACAACTTTCTTATTTGCCATTATTCATTTACTCCCATGTCCTTGTTGACTTCTTTTGACTTGGCGCGAGCGACGGCGCTTGCGGCGGCATGAACAGCCACGGCGGCACCCATCACACCAAGAGCAGCCAAGCCTACGCGGTCAGCAGTAGCCTGGATGCCAAGACCCCAGCTCGGAGGCAGGATGGTCGGTTCGTGAGCGTAGAAGCTGCCTCTATCCCAGAAGTTGTCTTCGGAGCAAGCCAAGCAGGGATGTCCGGATTCAACCGGCCAAGACAGCATGTCGTTCCAACGGATAGAAGAGCAGGAGTTGTAAGTGACAGGTCCCTTGCAGCCGACTTTGTAGAGGCAGTAGCCGAGTTTGGCGCCGATGTCGTCGAATTTTTCAACGAACTGGCCGGCATCGAAGTGAGCGCGGCGATAACACTTGTCGTGGTTGCGCTGGCCGTAGAACATCTTAGGACGGAGCTGAGCGTCAACCGGAGGCAGGCGGTCATATGTCAGCATGTAGGTGATGACGCCGGTCATGACTTCCGGGATCGGGGGGCAGCCCGGTACGCGGATAATCGGCTTATCTTTGATGACATCTGTAATAGGAACAGATTTTGTCGGATTCGGTTTGGCGGTGTTGATGCAGCCCCAGGAAGAGCAGGAGCCCCAGGCGATAACAGCTTTGGCGCCTTTGGCAACGTGCATCAGTTTTTCAAGGAAGGGTTTGCCGCCGGGCAGACAGAACATGCCGTCAGCGCCGAGGCAGGGAGATCCTTCAACAGCCAGGATGTAGTTGCCGTTGAATTTCTTCATGACGTCTTCGAGGGCCTGGTGATCTTGTTCACCGGCAGCGACCATCAGTGTGTCGTCGTAGGCCAGAGAAATCATCGAAAGGATAACGTCTTTGGTCAGCGGATGGTAAGAACGAATGAAAGATTCAGTACAGCAGGTGCATTCCAGGCCGTGGAGCCAGATAACCGGAGTACGTGGTTTAGTTTCCATCGCGTGGGCGATGTCCGCTGCGCCGTTTGCACCGAGTCCGAGGGAAGCGGCTGTCAAAGAGCAGAATTTAAGGAAACTGCGTCTTGAGACACCTTGCCGCCGCATCAATTGATAGTTAGTTTCTGTCATAGAAGCATCTTCTCAGTAGTTGCAGGGGTTGTTAAAACTCACACTCCCGGGAAGGATTTCCCAGGGAACTTAAGGATATTCTAAGCATTTTCCCTATAAATGGTAAGGAATTAAGTCAATTAAATTTATATGTAAAAACAGTGTGTTAGATTAAAAATTCAAATAAAAATGTTACACATACCGTTACACCAAGATCAAATCAGCCTCTTGACACTTCAAATCTGAATCCGATTTTTCATTTTTATCTTTGGATCCGAATTTGAGGTTTGCATTTTTACAGCTCGTTATAAGGTTTGTTTAATCGACGATTCTTAAAATTTTTTACATCCGGATCCCATTTATAAAAATTTATGTCAGAAGAGAAAGCCAAGCTTGAGCTTCAGTCGGTTCGATGCGTACGCGGAGAACGGCTGCTGTTTTCCAAGCTGAATTTCCAGTGCCCTGCTGGCACACTGGTTCGCATCGCAGGACCGAATGGTACAGGCAAGACCAGTCTCCTGCGTCTTCTTGTCGGTTTAATGCAGCCGCAGGAAGGCCTAATCCTTTGGAAAAACGAACCCATCAAAAAGCTCAAAGAAGAGTTCTGGAAGGATCTCGTCTACATCGGACACCTGAACGGTGTGAAAGATGAACTGACCGCTCGAGAAAACCTCCTTATTAATTGTGAGATCGGAGAGCATCCGGTCACTAAAGAGCAGGCAGACCACGCCTTGGCAATGGTGGGACTCGAAGGTTTTGAAGACCACTACACCCGACACCTTTCCCAAGGACAGAGAAGACGAGTTGCACTTGCTCGTCTTTATCTCAGCCGCCACGCCGGATTCTGGGTCTTAGACGAACCCTTCACGGCTTTGGATGTTAAAGCTGTAGCAAATTTAGCCAATCTGATTGCCGAGCACGTCAATGAGGGCGGAATCGTCGCCTTGACGACCCATCAGGAAGTGCCGATCGCGGCGAATAATATTCAGCGAATCGAGCTGACCGGCGGCCGCTGGTTAAACGGCCGGATGGTTAAAAAACACGATTTAGCAGAGGAGGTGGCTTAAATCATGTTTCGGTTATTTCTGGCCGTTGTTCGACGGGATCTCAAATTGGCCCTTCGTCAAAAATCCGATGTTTTAAACACGGTCTTTTTCTTTATTGTGGTTGTAACTCTGGTTCCTCTCGGAATCGGTCCTGACCAGCAGCTGTTAAGAATGATTGCGCCCGGCGTTGTCTGGGTTGCTGCACTCTTAGCCGCGCTGCTTTCGCTCCCGCGTCTTTTTGCCAATGACTACGCAGACGGAACGCTGGAGCAGATGCTTCTTTCCGGTGAGCCTTTAACCGTTATCGTCATCGCTAAAGTTTTTGCGCATTGGCTCACTACGGGTATCCCTCTGACATTAATCTCCGGCCTGTTTGCGCTCATGTTCGACTTACAAGCCGATGTTGCGCTTGTCATGATGAGTTCGCTCTTCATCGGTACGCCGGTGCTGAGCTTAGTTGGCAGTGTAGGAGCTGCGCTCACACTCGGACTCAGAGGCGGAAGCGTTTTAACCTCGCTTCTTGTTCTTCCCCTGTATATTCCTGTTTTGATTTTCGGCGCCGGGGCTGCAGAAGCCGTCGCTGTCGGGATCAACTCAGCGGCTTACTTCTTTATCGTCGGCGCGCTCACGCTGTTTTCTTTAGTCGTGATGCCTGTCGCCACCTCAGCAGCGCTGAGATTTGCATCGGATTAATTTGCTTTTTGGACGCATTATGAAAACTAACAAGTCAATCCTTACTCCTGAGGGGATGTACGGTTTTGCCGGAAAGGCGCTGCGGCCGTGCTTCATCTTAGCCATCATCGTCATTCTCGCGGCGATGTATGTCGGCTTTTTTCTGGCACCGGTCGACGGAACACAGGGCAATTCCTATCGCATTCTTTATATTCATGTAGCCTGCGCCTGGATGGCCATGCTGCTTTATGTCGTCATGGCTGTTTTCTGCTCTTTAGGGCTGATTACGGAAAACCGTCTTTGGCCGATGGTTGCCGCCTCTTTGGCTCCGACAGGCTGCCTGATGGCGTTCCTTGCCCTTTGGACCGGATCTCTCTGGGGTCGTCCGACCTGGGGCGCCTACTGGGTTTGGGATGCACGTCTGACGAGCGCGCTGATTCTGTTCTTCTTCTATTTAGGTTATATCGCGCTGCAGAACGCCATTCCTGATTGGCGCCGCGCCGATAAGGCCTGCGCGGTGATCGGTATTGTCGGCGTGATTAACGTACCGATTGTTTATTTCTCCGTTCAGTGGTGGAACACGCTTCATCAGGGTGCTTCCATTACGGCTTCGGGTTCGTCTATTCATCCGGTGATGCTTTGGGCTTTGGCGCTGATGGTCATCGGTTTTTGGCTTTACACCTTTGCAGTGACCTTCGTTCGTCTGCGTTCCGTGATTTTGGAGCGTGAACGAAATCAGGAATGGGCACAGCAGCTTGCGCTTAAAGGAGAACTGTAATGGGTCAATGGTCCGGTATTTCAGATTTCTTTGCGATGGGCGGCTACGCACAGTATGTGTGGGGTGCCTACGGAATGGTTTTCTTTTGTTTTATTTGCGAAGTGTTCGGGCTGGTACGCAGAAGACAGAAAGCAGCAAAGGAGCTGCTGATGGAAGCTCGTGCGCACCAAGCCGAGGAGGATTTATGAACAGCACACAGAAAAAACGTCTCGGGCTTATTGCCGGAGGCTTAATAATTTGCGGTGCCGCTGCGGCCCTGGTTTTCAATGCATTTGAAGAGAACCTCGTGTTTTTCTTCTCCCCGTCTCAGGTTGCGGCGCATGAAGCACCTGAAGGCAGAGCATTCCGCATCGGCGGATTTGTGCAGGAAGGTTCCGTTCAGCGTCAGAAAGACGGTGTGACGGTTCGCTTCGACGTAACGGATACGGCGCATACCGTTCCCGTAACATACAAGGGCAGCCTGCCCGATTTGTTTAAAGAAGGCAAAGGCGTGGTCGCTCAGGGAAAACTGCAAAACGGTGTTTTTGTCGCTGACCAAGTCTTAGCAAAACATGACGAGAACTATATGCCGCCTGAGGCTGAGAAAGCCGTGCAGGACGCGCATAAGAAAGCTCGCGCCATGAAAGAGTAGGAGTTGAAATGATTGCAGAGTTAGGTCATTTTTCCTTGATCTTGGCCCTGATTGCGGCCCTGATCCAAGGTTTTCTTCCCTTGGCGGGTACCGCACTAGGCGTGCGCAGCTGGGTTAACGTGGCTCGTCCGGCCGTGTTTGCCAACGCTGTTTTCTGCACGTTCGCTTTCTGCTGTTTGGCTTGGTGTTTCTATACAAGTGACTTCTCCGTCATGAACGTAGCAAACAACTCCAACAGCATGCTGCCTTGGTTCTACCGTTTGTCGGCTACTTGGGGTTCTCATGAAGGCTCGATCCTTTTCTGGACTCTGCTGCTGGCCCTTTGGGGTTTAGCCGTTGCCGTCTGTTCTCGTCGTCTGCCGCAGGACGTGATGGCTCGCGTTATCGGCGTCATGGGTTTGATTTCCGTCGGTCTGACGCTCTTCATGCTTCTCACCAGTGACCCGTTCATTCGTCTGTTTCCGGCTGCTCACGAGGGCCGAGATCTGAACCCGCTGCTGCAGGACCCCGGCATGGTTTTCCATCCGCCGCTGCTTTATATGGGTTACGTCGGTATGGTCGTGCCTTTCGCGTTTGCCGTTGCTGCTTTGATCGGCGGCCGTTTGGACGCTGCCTGGGCGCGCTGGACCCGTCCTTGGACAAGCGCAGCTTGGATCTTCCTGACCCTCGGTATCTCTTTAGGTTCTTACTGGTCCTACTACGAATTAGGCTGGGGCGGCTGGTGGTTCTGGGACCCGGTTGAAAACGCTTCCTTCATGCCGTGGCTCACTGCAACTGCACTGCTTCACTCTTTAGCCGTGACAGAAAAACGCGGCTGCTTCAAGATTTGGACCGTTCTGCTGGCTCTGATTACTTTCTCCCTGTCGCTGCTCGGTACATTCCTCGTGCGCTCGGGCGTACTCACCAGTGTGCATGCTTTCGCCACCGATCCGCAGCGCGGTCTCTTCATTCTCGGACTTTTAGTTCTGGTCATCGGCGGCTCCCTGCTTCTTTTCGCCTGGAGAGCACCTAAGGTCGGCACCGGCGGAGCATTCGAGCTGTTCTCCAGAGAAGCAATGCTGCTCGTCAATAACGTGCTGCTGGTCGTGGCGATGCTTGCCGTCCTGCTGGGTACTCTCTATCCGCTGTTCATTGATGCGCTGAACGCCGGGAAGATTTCCGTCGGACCTCCTTACTTTGATTCCGTCTTCGGACCGATCATGGTTCCCGTGATTATTCTCATGGGTATCGGACCTCTGGTTCGCTGGAAAGACGCCAAGATCTCCGACATTATTAAGCGCACGGCTTGGTGCTTTATTGCTGCCGTTATCCTCGGTGCAGCCACTCCGCTTATCAAAGGCTGGAGCACATGGCTCTTTGTCGGCCTGACGATGTCTTGGTGGGTTTTATTCACGTTCATCGAATCGCTTCGTGAAAATATCCGTAATTTCAAGGGCAGCTTCTTCAGCAAAATCTTCAAGCTTTCCCGCTCTTGGTGGGGCATGATGATTGCTCACTTAGGTGTGGCTGTTTCCATCGTCGGTATCGGCATGGTCATGACGTACTCGCTCGAGCGTGACGTTACGATGACACCGGGCCACGAAGTTAACGTCGGCTCATATGATTTCAAGTTTGAAGATGTCAAACGCGGTATTCGCGGACCGAACTACATCGCCGATGAAGGCGTGTTTAAGGTCACGGAAAACGGTAAAGAAGTTGCCGTCCTGACGCCGCAGAAACGCAAATATTTCTCCAGCCAGATGCCGATGACCGAAGCAGCCATCAGCTCTTCGATTACCGGTGACGTTTATGTCTCCATGGGCGACCAGACGGTTGACGGTGCTTGGGTGGTTCGTGCCTACGACAAGCCCTTTGTGACTTGGATTTGGTGGGGCACGCTCATCATGTCTCTCGGTGCCTTTATCGCTATGCTGGATAAACGCTACAGAACTCGCCGCCGCGCCCGCAGCGCTCAGGCAGAGTAGGAGATTCAAATCATGAAAATGAAATATGTTCTTCCGCTGGTGATTTTCCTGGCGCTGGCGATTTTCCTCATGGTGGGTCTGAACCGTGACCCGAGAGAAGTGCCTTCTCCGCTGATCGGAAAGCCCGCCCCCGAGTTCTCTCTGCCGAGACTCGATGACCCGAATAAAGTCGTGTCTAAGAAAGACATGCTGGGTCAGGTTTGGCTGCTGAACGTTTGGTCCTCATGGTGCGGATCCTGCCGTCAGGAACATCCGACCATGGTTAAGGTCGGCAAGGGCGGCCAGAAGATCGTCCCGATCATCGGCTTGGACTACAAGGATAAAGATGCCGACGCTATGCGCTTTCTGCGCCAGGGCGGCGATCCTTATGACTTCTCCATCAAGGATCCGACCGGTGAAGTCGGCATCAACTTCGGTGTTTACGGCGTTCCCGAAACCTTTGTGATCGACAAAAAAGGCGTGATCCGCTACAAGCAGATCGGTCCGATCACTCCGGAAGCCTGGGATAAGAAGATCCATCCTCTCATCAATCAACTGAAAGCAGAATGATGAAGAAATTTTTACTCGCGCTGTTTTTTACAGCTTTTGCACTGACCGGAGTTCATGCTCAGTCTGCACAGCAGAGTCCGGCACAGCCTGACGTCAAGCCCACGATTCTTGACCCGGTGGCAAACAAACGCGTGGCAGAAATTTCTGCCCAGCTGCGCTGCCTGGTCTGCCAGAATCAGTCGATCGCCGACAGTAATGCCGAACTTGCGTTGGACCTTAAAAAACAGGTCGTCAAGCAAATCGCCGAAGGCAAGACCAATCAGCAGATTATTGACTTCATGGTCGACCGTTACGGCGACTTCGTCCTCTACAACCCGCCTTTTAAGATGAGCACGCTGCTGCTGTGGCTCGGACCGATTCTTTTCCTGGTTTTAGCCTTGGGCGGCTTGTTCTACACAATGGCCAAACGTAAAAAACTTAAACCCGTCGAATTGACGGCCGAACAAAAACGACGTGCCGAAGAGCTCCTTCGCGGGAATGAACCGGCGAAAAGGAGAGATGCCAAATGATGACATTTTTACTTTCAGCCGGAGCGATGATCATCGTCCTGCTTTTGATCATCTGTATTCCGCTGCTGACATTCCGTAAAAAGGACACGGGCGCCGAAGAACTTCCCCAGGCCAATATTGCGATCTATCGCGACCAGTTCAAAGAGCTGGAAGACGAATTGGCCCGCGGTGCTATTTCTCAGAACGAATATGACGAAAGCCGACTTGAGCTCGAGCGCCGTGTTATTGAAGAGTCCGTTCCGGAAAAACAGGTTGAACCGACCAGTCAAAAGGCCGGTGTTTACACGGTTTTTGTTCTGGTTCTGGTCGTTCCTTTCTTTGCTGTCGCCATGTGGGCTGCCACTCAGCATCTCGGTGACTTCCGTTTGGACGGCGGCGCCAATGAAGGCGTGGTCGATTACAACACCGGCACGGTCGTCAGACAGGCCGGCGAAATGCACGACATGGATTCTGCCCTGAAGAAACTGCGTGAGCATCTGAGAGAAACTCCGGGAGACATTCAAGGCTGGATGATGCTCGGACGTACCATGCTCACTATGAAGAACTACAAGGAAGCAGAAGCCGCCTTTACGAAGGCCGACCAGCTGGCTCCGGGCAATCCGGCCATTATGGTTGACTTAGCCGACGCAATCGCGATGGTTCAAGGTCAGGATCTCAGCGGCAAACCCTGGGAACTCGTTCAGAAAGCCCTCAAGATCGATCCGACCAATTGGAAAGCCTTGATGATGGGCGGTACGGATTACTTCAACCGCGGTGACTACCGCCATGCCGTGATGTATTGGGAACGTTTACTCGGCACGCTTTCCGCTAATGATGATATGCGCGCAGCCGTTATCGGCAGCATTCAGGAAGCCCGTAAACTCGGCAATATCGTCGGTCCGGTTCAGGACACGCTGGATTTTGGCAAACCCGCCGACAATAAAGATGAACGTGCCGTACCGATGATGAGCCAGATGATGAAGAACGGATCTGCTCCGATGGGTCAGACTCCGGTTCCTGCACAGGCAATGAAGGCAACCCACTTCATCTCCGGCGTGGTGGAACTGGATCCGAAACTGGAAGAGCAGGCAGCCAAATTTGACACGCTTTACGTGACGGCTCGCCCGGCAAGCGGCAGCAGAGCACCGATTGCTCAGCTGAAGATCAAAGTGCTGAGCTTCCCGGTTCACTTCAAGCTCGACAATACGATGCTTCCGCCGATGGATATGGGCGGCGGCACTTTGGATGAACATGAAAACGTCATGATCACGGCTCGTTTGGGCAATTCGCAGCAGATGATGCCGGCAAACGGAGATCTGGAAGGACAGACCTCCAATGCTGTTAAGGTCGGCGCAGACGATGTCACACTCAAGTTAACGAATGTGATCGCTCGCTAACAAAATCAAGGGAGAATCCAGTTTCTCCTCTTAAATGCAAAAAAACCGGCTTCGCGCCGGTTTTTTGCTATATCGAACGAATTATTTTGCGTATTCGATCTTATTGGTCTTCATCAGTTCATTGAGGAAGTTCTGCTGTTTCTTCAGCTCGAGACCTTCGCGGATCTGATCTTTGACAGAGTCGTAGGACGGGAAGGGAACTTCTTTAACGTCATTAACTTTGATGATGTGCCAGCCGAATTCCGTCTTGACCGGAGCCTTAGAAATTTCGCCTTTCTTCATGTTTTTAACAGCATCGGCAAAGGGCTTCACAAACACTGCCGGGCGATTCCAGCCTAAGTCTCCGCCGTTTTCTTTAGCGCCGGTATCGACAGAAAATTCTTTGGCTAAGGCAGCGAAGTTGCCGCCGGCAGCGAGTTTCTTTTCGATATCCTCAGCGGTCTTTTGGTCTTTAACCAAAATGTGGCTGACTTCATATTCTTTGTTGCCAAGGGCTGCTTTTTCTTCTTCATAGCGAGCCTTGATTTCTTTGTCGCTGACCGGATGTTTGGCCATTTCGTCTCTCAGGAGAGCTTCCTGAAGAATACGGAATTTAGCGTAGTCCAAAGCAAATTTGACTTTAGGATCGTCGGAAATCTTGCGCTTTGCAGCTTCCTGTTCGACCAGAGCATTGGCGACTAAGTTTTCGGTAATTTGACGGCGTGCTTCCGGCGTGTCCTTACCGCCGTTTGCAATCAGTTGGGCAACCCATTCATCTTGGAGAGACTTGGGAATCGGTTTGCCGTTAACCGTGGCGATGTTCTGGGCAGAGACGGCAAAAGCCGCAGATGCCAGAGCCAGCGCAGCCAAAAGTTTTAAATTTTTCATAACGTTGCCTTTGATATGAGAAATAAAGTTTCCCGCTATTGTATTGAGTAAATTTCAAAACGGTTGATCATCCCCGTGTTTTGGGAATAGAAGGCTAAAAAGTTAAGATGTTGTACCTACCTCCGGAGAGGTATACAAGAGAGAAATTCGGAGGTATTCCATTATTAAGATTGAATTAAGGCTCGTTAACCCTCAAACTTGTACTGTGAGCAAACATTAAGGCTCGCATAAGCCAAGAAAAAGTTTCAGTCTTTTTAAGGACTTAAAAATGACAAAAATGCCCCTTTTTCCTTCTGTTCTCGCTTTGGCATTGATCGGGTACTTCGGCGCCTCTTACGCAGCACCGGCTCAGAACGATGCGAACTGTACAGCCTGTCACTCCAATATCGGCACACTGCACACCGGATCTAAACATGCAAACCTTCCGTGCGCAACCTGCCATGACGGTACAGCCGATCATCTGAAGAACCCCAAGACTCATCCGACCGTATCCATGAGTCCGCAGCAGTGCAGCAGCTGCCACCCGAATCAATTCGAAACGATGTACAAGGTTAACGATCATCGTATCGCTCGAGATTCCAAGAAGAATTTGAACAACATCTCTCCGAACCCCTTCTTTGACGAAGCGCTCGGAGCCCACGGTTTCGTTAAAGAACACAACCTGCCGAGATCGCACGCCTACGCCGCAGTCGACCAGTTTATTGCCGACCGCTCCTTCGGCGGCCGCTTCCAGCCGAAAGAAGGCTGGCTCTTCAGCGGAGATAACGGCGGTTTCTTCGGCGTTTGGGAAAAGATCGATGACACGATCCCCGGCAACGCTCAAAAACCTCATAAACCGGGTACAGCAGCCGCAGCCAACCCTGTTTGCTGGACCTGCAAATCCACAGACGTCATGATGGACTGGGCCTACTTAGGCGACCCGAACACCAAGGCTAAGTGGAGCCGTGCTTCCAACCCGGTTGATCTGGTTCACAACATCAATCATGCTCTGAACTGCAATATGTGCCATGACCCGCACAGTGCTCAGCCCCGTATCGTCCGCGACGCATTGATCCAGGCCATGACTCGCACCGATTACCCGACGCTCTATTCGGAATCGGCCAATAAGACACCGATCGACGTGAAAGACATGGGTCTCCGCGGCTTCACACGTAAGATCGCGATCCTCGGCAAACCTGACAGCAAACTCATGTGCGCTCAGTGCCACGTTGAATACAACTGCAACCCGGGTACCGATCCTGCTACCGGCAAACCCATCAAGATGGACGACCCGCGTACGAACCTCTTCCCGCTGGTGGATGTCACCCGGATTGACGACTTCTACAAACATGCTTCTTTCAAGGACTTCAAACACAACCAGACCGGCGCTCTTCTGACGAAGATGCAGCATCCGGATACCGAAGTGTATTGGAACTCCAAGCATGACCAGATGGGCGTCGGCTGCGCCGCCTGCCATATGCCGAAGGTTAAAGATGCAAACGGCAACGTTTACACCTCTCACTGGGCAACCACACCGCGTGCTTACATCCAGGAAACCTGCCTGCAGTGCCATAAGGACAAGACCGAAGCTCAGATGAACAAGGTTCTTGATTCTATGAATGCTCACTACAACGGCAAACTTCGTGAAGCCGAAGCCTCGATGGGCCAGATGTTCATCGCCTTCAGACAGGCTAACGACGCCGGTGTTGATCCTGCTGTCATCAAACAGGCTCAGGACCTCCACTCTGTAGCACACACCAACTGGGAATGGTGGACCGCCTCCAACGGTTCTTGGTTCCACAATATGCCTCAGGCTAAAGAGTCCCTGGCAAAATCCGTGGCCGCTTCTCAGAAAGCTACAAAACTTCTCCGCGACGCAGTTGCCGCCAAAGTCGCTGCTCAAGCTCAGCCGCAGGCTCAGCAGACCGCCCAGAAGTAACTTGATCTAATCTTTCGTCAAACCGGTTAACCGCCGGTTTGACGGATAAACCTAAAAGCAGGAGTTGTGAATGTCCTCAGACCTTATCTTTTGGATCTGCGCCGCAGCACTGCTTCTGCTTTTAGAAGTTTGTCTTTATATCGGCTTACGTTCCTCTTCGAGAAACGAAGTTGAAAACACCAGCCTTAACCGCCTTGTTTATCAGGACCAATTTCAGACCTTAAATCAGGAGTTGGCCGGACACAGAATCTCCAAAGCTGTCTACGATGCAGAGCTTTCTGAACTTGAGACCAGGGCAGTAGAGGAAACAGAGGCACCTCTCGTAAACTACAGAAACCGTCCATGGATAAAGCCGGCTTCTATTTTCCTCCTTGTTCTGATTCCTTTTACAGCTGTTTTGCTTTATTTCTCCTGGGCAAATCCTTCTCTTGTGACTTACAAAGGAACACCGGAAGCGCTGGCTGCAGCTCAGCCCGCCGACCGCATCGGACAGCTCAAAACCTTCCTTAAAGAAAGTCCCAGAGCCGTAAGAGCATGGCTCGCTTTGGCAGACGAATATGGAAGAGAAGGACAATACAAAGAGGCGTTAAATGCGATGAATGAGGCTTTTAGCGTTTCACCGAACGGTGTTGCTAAGACGGCGGATTATCGCGTTCAGCGTGCGGTATTTGCATTGGAGACTTCTGACCCGATGCTCCGCTCGCAGGCAGTATCGGATCTTGAGCAGGCCGTAAAACTCGAGCCTTCCAATATCCGCGCGCTTGAGCTCGGAGGCATTGTGGCTTACCAAAGCGGTCAATACGCCAAGGCGGCGGAATTTTGGCAGGAACTGCTTCTTTTAACGCCGCAGGACTCTCCCGCATATTCGCGGCTCTTGGATGCAATTTCGGATGCCAAGAACCGCGCTCAAATGAACTTCAAGTTCTAGACCTTTGTAATCAGCGACATTTCGCACGGCTTGCAGTGGAAATGAGCGGTGAGTTCAATTTTTCCGCTGCGAAGTTTTAACGGAGTCGGCTTAATTTTTTCTCCGCGCAGCTTGCCTTGTTTCGGACAAATATCCAGCGCATGACGAATGCAGTAGCGGCAGCGCATTACTTCGGTTTCGCCTTTGTGTTGGCCTTTCTCAAAAGCGGGCTCGGTCACTTGAGTTCCGTGCAGTCGGTAGAACTCAAGAGCCTTCTTGTTCATAACGTTTCCGTGGTAATCCAGCTCTTTTACCGGGAAGACAGCCTTTGTATCTTCTTTTGCCTGAGGAAGAATTTCTCTTTTTTGAGATCGATCTTCCTCCAGGCGAGCAATTAATTCTCGGCGCAAACCGTTAAGGACAGATGCGCTCATGAAGCCCGGATGTTCACCTTCAATGGTGATGTCATCGGCGATAAAGTCAGAAGAGCCGAGCTTGCCCAGCGCTCTCAGAACCTGGTCTTTGACGGCCTGAGGGTTCTTTGCCTCAGGGAGAGGTTCTAACAGAGTCACTTCAGATTGATGGCCGTGACCGTCATCGGCACGAATGTCAATGCCGTCAAGACGTACCGATGCTTCAATACGGATCGGAATTTTTCTGAGTGCTGTCTCTGCATTCATCCGCTTCAGCCAAGCCGCGTCTTTATTGCGCATTAAACGAAGACCTTCTTTCAGGCCGGTAATGCGGCTGCAGGGTTCGCGTGTGAAGACCTCCCAAAGCCCCGTGTCTTTTTGCTCTGCACGATTGATCAGGAGTCCTGAGAGCTCGTCAGTGTCGGTAAAGAAAGTGAGACCGTCGCCGTTGTGAAGTTCTTTTTTTGTTTTAACTAAGAAAGAGCGGTCATTGACTTTAACGACTTGACCGATGACGGCGCCGGAATTTTTCGGCGTGCTGAAGGCCTCCATATGGTCGCTGCGGCCGTTGACAAAGTAGTCGGTTGCTCCGCGGTTGAAAGCGTTCTCGAGCGAGGGCTCAAAGTTAAATTCGACTTTTCCGTCGCTCTCAGCTTCAAAGTCCGGGTGCTTTTCCAGCCAAGTATCAAGTTCTCGACGATAGAAAGCAGTCGTGTTCTTGACGTAAGTCAGGTCCTTGTATCGGCCTTCAATCTTGAAGCTGCGAACGCCGGCGGCAATGAGGGCGTCTAGGTTCTGAGACTGGTTGTTGTCTTTCAAGGAAAGGAGATGTTTGCCGCGGCTGATAGATTTGCCTTCCTCGTCAAAGAGGTCAAACGGGAGGCGGCAGATTTGCGCGCAGTCTCCGCGGTTGGCGCTCCGGCCTTTAAAGGCTTGACTGGCGTAGCATTGACCGCTGTAGCTGACGCAAAGCGCGCCGTGAATAAAGAATTCAATTCGGGCGGTTTTCAGCGCTTCAGCCATCTCTTGGATCTGCCCCAAAGTCAGTTCACGAGCAGGGACGATCTGAGAAAAGCCGATGGATTCCAGAAACACGGCTTTTTCCGTGGTGCGGATATCGCACTGAGTGGATGCATGCAGCTGGATCGGCGGCAGATCGCACATCAGCAGTCCCATGTCTTGAACGATCAGCGCATCAACGCCTGCGTGGTAAGCCTGATGGGCGAGCCTTACGGCCTCCGGCAGTTCCTCATCGGAAAAGATCGTATTCAGTGCCATATAGACACGTCCGTTGAAACGGTGCGCGAAGGAAGCAAGACGCTCTATTTCCGACATGGAGTTCCCGGCATTGGCGCGGGCGCTGAAAAGCGGTCCGCCGATATAGATGGCATCAGCGCCGTGTTTGAAGGCTTCGATGCCGATATCGCAGGTCCTGCAGGGAGCGAGAAGTTCGAGAGTACGGGACGGTGTCATGGTTTATTAAAAAACCGGCCCATCGGGATGGATGGGCCGTGAGTGATAAGTTTGTGCTGCGAATTAACGGCAGTGATCGTATTTCAGAAGATTCTGCACTTCAGTCGAATTGCCGCGCTGTTTGGCAATATCGTACGGAGCGAGTTCATCGTTGGTACAGTAATCCTTGCGGGCTCCGGCATGCAAAAGGAGCTTGACTGTGTCAGCATCGGCTTCTCTGGCTGCCATGTAAAGCGGAGTGATGCCGCGAAGCGTTCTTGCGTTCACATCGGCGCCTTTGCTGATCAGGTACTTGACCATTTCCTTGTTGCCGGACGTGGCTGCGTAGTGCAGGGGAGACCAGTTTTTAGGATTGTTAACTGCGGCGCCGCGAGCAATTAACTTTTTCGCCACGTCGTTGTCTTTCAGGAAGATTGCGATCATCAGCGGGGTTTCTTTCAGTGTATTGGGCTGATCAACCTTGATGTTTTTCTGCTTAAGCAGCAGATCAATCACGCTGTTTGCATTCTTGCGGATGGCAAGCATTAAAAGCGGTTCGCCGGCACCGCTGGAGGTGACGGTATTCGGGTCGAGGCCTTTCGCAAGCAGAGGAGCTAAGGCGTCGGCATCGTTTTTAAATGTGGCATCCACGGCATCGTCGTATGTCGTTGCGAATGCGGAAACCGATAAAAGGCAGGAAGCGGCAAGTAAAGCTAATTTGCGGTATATCATAGTAATTCAGCCTTGCTGAACAATCTGAAAAAGTTTTGAGTGGAATCTTCAGCTACTTTTTCGAGCGTCTCTGCCCGCAGAAAAGCGACCTTACGAGCAACGTAACGAACGTAGTAAGGTTCGTTGCGCTTTCCGCGGAACGGAATCGGAGCAAGGTAAGGACAATCGGTTTCTACGAGATATCGATCGCTCGGAACCCAGGACGCGACTTCCTGAATCTGAGTTGCGTTCTTGAACGTGACGATACCCGAAAAAGAAAGATAGCCGCCGAGATCAAGCGCATCTTGAGCCATTTTCTTATCGCCTGTGAAGCAGTGGAGCACAAAGCCTGTCGAACCTGCGTCGTGCTCTTTTAACAGACGAATCGTGTCTTCCTGTGCGTCACGAGAGTGGACAATTACCGGCAGATTTGCCAGTTTTGCGGCCTCGATGTGGCGGGCAAAACGCTCGAGCTGAGCATCGTAAGGCTCTTCCTCATAGTAGTAGTCCAAACCGCATTCGCCGATGGCAACGACTTTCTGTGGTTTAGTGAGTCCGACGAGTTCTTCGATGCTCGCTTCATGGTCGTCATCCTTGGTACTCGGATGAACGCCGGCGGCGTACCAAACGTTTTTATGTGCATTGGCGAAATTTAAGCCCCGCTCGTAATCCTGAAGCGATGTGCCGGCGACTAAGGCGCCTCCGACTTCGGCCTCTTTCATGCGGGCAAAAACTTCGTCGATATCGAGCTGAAACTCAGCTCCATCAATGTGAGAGTGTGAATCGATCAGCATTTCAGTCCAAATGTCCGAAATGAATATATCCGTTCTCGAAGCTCAGGTAGCCGCCGCGGGAACGACCGTTTTCGAAATCCCAGTCAGGCAGTACCCAGCGGTCGAAACGCGAGTCTTCATTGACGTGCGTATGGTGTGCAGGACGGTGGGTATGTCCGTGAATAATGATTTTGGTTCTATATTGTCGCACGGAACGGGCGACGTCATTGACGACGACATCCATGACTTCCTTGCTTTTTTCTTGGTTGTCATAGGCGCTCTGATTGCGCAGGCCTCCGGCCAAAGCGATACGGTGTTCAAGTTTTTCACCGAGGATCTGACGCTGGACATCGGGGCTGCGCAGGGTCGCACGGAACTGCTGATATTCAGGATCCAGCGTGCACCACATATCGCCGTGGGACAAAAGGATATGATCAAATCCGACTTGAACCGGAATCGGGTCTGCAATGAGCTGAGCACCGGTGGCTGCGGTAAAACCTTTACCGAGCAGAAAGTCGCGGTTTCCGTGCATCACATAGATGCGGTGCCCGTTGAGGAAGAAAGCTTTGAGGGCTTCCAAAATGTCGGCATAGGCCGGAGCATGATCGTCTCCGGCCCAGAATTCAAAGAGGTCTCCAAGAATGACGAGCTCGGAGAAACGAGCGGCGTCGTTTTTGAGGAACTTGAAAAAGGCCTCCTTAGTTGCCGGTTTGTCGGCAGCTAAATGCAAATCGGCGATAAAGACGGGATTTTGCAAAGGAGGAATTTTGGAGAGACAGCTCTCAGCAGGAACAACGCCGTTGAATGACACTTAGATAACCTCAGCTTTTTCGATAACGACATCTTCGGTCGGGACATCGTCATACCAACCGACTCTACCGGTGCGGACTTTAGCGATCTTGTCAACAACATCCTGACCGGCAACAACCTTGCCGAATACGGCATAGCCCCAGCCCTGCATTGTTTCGCTCTTGAAGTCGAGGAACTTGTTGTCGGCGACGTTGATGAAGAATTGAGCGCTGGCAGAATGCGGATCGTTCGTACGAGCCATAGCAATGGTGTACTTTTCATTGGACAAGCCGTTGTTGGCTTCGTTCTTGATCGGTTCGCGAGTGTCGAC
Source organism: Acinetobacter sp. N54.MGS-139 (assembly GCA_000980495.1). Lineage (GTDB taxonomy): Bacteria > Pseudomonadota > Gammaproteobacteria > Burkholderiales > Burkholderiaceae_F > Parasutterella > Parasutterella gallistercoris. The sequence continues at coordinate 56,085 of LARN01000007.1, forward strand.
TTCGTCCATGCCGGGCTTGAAGCCGCCGCCCTGAATCATGAAGCCGGGGATGACGCGGTGGAAAATCAGGCCGTTGTAGTGGCCGTCTTTGACATATTGTTCGAAGTTAGAAGCCGTGACAGGCGCATTCTTGTAATCGAGTTCGATATCGATAGTGCCGAAATTTGTAGTTAAACGAATCATTTCTTTTTCCTAAAAAATTACTTCAAAACTTTGACGGATTCGATGATGACGGGACGAACCGGAACATCATCCATGAAACCCTTAGATCCGGTCGGGGCGCGGCCGATCTTTCGGACGACATCCATGCCGGAGACAACTTCACCGAAAACGGCATAACCGTCTTTGGTTGACGTACCGTTGAGGAAATCATTGTCTTTCAGGTTGATAAAGAATTGGCTGGTTGCAGAATCAGGATTGTTCGTGCGGGCCATTGCAATGGTACCGACGGTGTTTTTCAGACCGTTCTTGTCTTCGAGTTTGATCGGAGCGTGCGTGCTCTTCTGATGCAGATTGCGGTCAAAACCGCCGCCCTGAATCATGAAATTGTTGATGACGCGGTGGAAGATCGTACCGTTATAAAAACCTTCATTGGCGTACTTGACGAAGTTAGCAACTGTCGTCGGAGCTGCTTTCTCATTAAGGTTGACAACGATGTTGCCTTCAGAGGTAACGATTTCAACTTTAGGAGCGGCAAAGCAAACAGCAGAGGCAGCCAGCAATGCAGCGCCGAAAGCCAGTTTTTTCAAATTAAACATGGACTTAGATCCTAAAAAACATTTTGCAGGAGAATGCCTGCAGCAAAGAATAGATTAAGGAGCGGTTCGAATCGTCAGATCCTGAGCAATTTGAGCTTTTTCCTTTAGACGTCCGTTCTTAGGTGCCAGACGTGCCGCCTTGGCATACATATCGGCTGCTTTGGCAGCGTAAATATCACCGAGATTGGAATATGTCGTGACGGATGATGCGTTGTTCATCAGCGCACGCTCCAGAAGGTCCTGGGCGCGTCCGAGGTTGCCTTCGCCGGCATAGATGACGGCGAGGTTGTTGTAGGAATCTGCGATTTCGGGATATTCGCGAATCAGCTGCTCAAAAACTTTTTTTGCTTCGTCATTTTTCTTTGTTTCCATGAAGATGACGCCTCGCAGGAAGCGAAGATTGACGTTTTGAGGGTTAGCAGCTAATTCCTTATCTGCCAGATTCATGGCATCCGCGTATTTACCTCGATTAATCAGCTGCGAGACCGAACGGGCCGGATTAACGATATCCGGAGTTTTGTCACCGAAAAGCGGGATGCTGTCCTGAGCAAAGACTTGAGCCGAAAGAAGCAAACCGGAGAGGGCCGCACAACCGAAAATCAAAGGCAGACGCATAGTGAACCTGTACCTATTGTTTGAACAAACTTTAATGTTAGTCAAGATTCTATGGAATTCGGCTAATCAACGCAAAAATCAAGAATATTTACAACTGCGGAGACCGGATTCGGTCTTTTCTCGGACTCAAGTTAGAGAAAGTCACAAGTGCAAAAATTTCTGCGGGTGTTTAATCTGAGACGGACGGAAGGTGATCATGAGACAAGTTTTTCGCCAATTGCCGTGGATCCATCCTCAGATCGATCCGCGAATACAACAGTTCTTCAATCAGTACGGGCGGTATCTTCGCCTCAAGCAGGGCGCTTCGATTTTTAACGGCGGTGACACAGGAGAAATCGCTTTGGTCCTCAGCGGGCTTGGTGTCTTCTCGTTTCCGGATAAGCATCTTAAAAATCACTATCTTTCCTTGATTCCTCCAGGCTCTTTGATGGGCGATGTGGACGGGCTTACGCACGAATCCGTGAACGTTTATGACAGCGCTTTTCGTGACTCGGAGGTCCGCCTGATCAAAAGAGATATTTTCAGAGACTTCCTTATCCAAAACCCGGAGCTTTTGCATGCGCATACTCTGTCGGTGATTGCGCACCATGAATCCTGCATGGAAGCATTAATCGCCAATTCGACGTTAACGCTTCCCGAACGCCTTCAGGTTCTCTACGCAAGTCTGGCGGCTTCTCTCGGAAAATCTTCAGAGATGAAAGGTTTTGTCAGTATTCCGTTGACACTGACTGCGGTTGAGCTCGCCAGCTTTGTAAATGCTTCTCGTCAGTCTGTTTCCTCCGTCCATACCGAGATCGAGTCAAACGGAGAGATCGTGAGGAAGAGAGGAGAGACGCAGCTCGCTAAAAACTTCATTAACGGGTGTTTTGACTGGCTGGAAAACGGAGCCCAGCCCTCTGTGCGCATTCGCAAGAGGCGAGAAAAAACGTCAGCTGCCTGACACTTTTGGAGCAGCAGCAAAAGGAGGTCTGTAAAAGTGTCAGATAGCTGACAACAAGCGTTGTTCATCGTTTTTATATTGGTTTTAAACCTCAAATAAGGAAGCAGAGATGAACAAAAAATTAGCTGCATTAGTCTTTGCAGTCTTCGGCGCATTCATGGTAGAAGTCTCGGCTGCCGGTGTTGCAGAGTTTCATACCGCTAAAGGCCAAGATTGTGCGGCCTGTCACGCGGACGGCAAACCTTCAAGTTCAAATGTTTCGGAAGCGGCTTGTCAAAAATGTCACGGTGAAGAGCCTGCAGGCAAAGCTTTAGAAATCGAAGGCAAAAGGGTTGCCAATATTCACAAAACGCATTTCGACACTTTTGAATGCCTACAGTGTCACAAAGGCCACTCACAGTCCGTTATTGCCTGCGCCGAGTGCCACAAAGGCGCACAAAGCATCCAAGTCCCTTAATTACTTAACTTCTCACCAAGGAGAATAAAAATGTCAAAAGTTGAACTTTCTCGCCGCGGTTTCCTTAAAGGTACGTTGGCTGCAACAGGCGCAGCCATGGCCGGAACTGCAGCTCATGCCGGTGATATTCCTGAAAAGTGGCAGCAGCCGAAGTGCAGCGGCTGGAGCTGGGAAAAACCGGCGGCCAAGATTGCTCCGGAACAGATTAAAAAGACAGTGGATACCGACGTTGTGGTGATCGGTGCAGGTCTTGCGGGTTTTGCAGCCGCACTGGCAGCCGCTCAGGAAGGTGCCAAAGTCGTTTTGGTAGAAAAAACACGCGGCTGGAGCTGCCGCGGCGGTCACATCACCGCATTCAACAGCTCTCTGCAGAAGAAGATGGGCATCGATATCGATGCAGCTGAGATCGTTCGTCGCCTGGTTGCTTGGGGCCAGGGCAGGATGGATGAACGCCTGCTTTGGATGTTTGCTAGAAAGTGCGGCGACTGCATGGATTGGGCCATCGACATCGCAGGCAAACACGACACAAACGTGACGCTGTGGGAAGGCTACTACAAAGGTCCGACATACACCGAGTTCCCCGTCACGCACTTCTTCTATAACAAGAACATCAATCTTGACTATACCTATGGTAACTCGGAAGGTATCGGCAATGTCGCGCTCATGCCCTGCTTTGAAGAAGAACTGAAGAAAGCCGGCGTCACACTGATGTACCGTACTTCTGCCGTTCAGTTCCTTCAGGACGCGAACAAGCGCGTTACCGGTCTTATCGCCGGCAGACCGAATAACTACACACAGATCAATGCCGCAAAAGGCGTCATTATTGCAACCGGCTGCTACGGCTCCAATGAAGAAATGAGAAAGGCTTTTGCTCCGTATTCTCTGCATGCCGACGCTCAGATCTACTTCCCGACCAAATCCAATACCGGTGACGCTCACATCATGGCAATGCAGGTCGGCGGCGTGATGCAGAAGAACGATAATCATGCCGCAACCGTTCACTTAGAGGCCGGCGCCGGCAGCTATGGCTTCCTGCATGTGAACGCCAACGGCGAACGCTTCATGAACGAAGACGTCAACACGCAGTCCAAGTCTTGCTCCAAGGAGCTTCAGCCGCACGGAATTGCATGGACGGTCTACGACTCCAACTGGACACAGGATGTGAAGAAACAGGTTGACGGTAACCTCGCCGGCGGTCTCTTCTACGGACAAATGTGGCAGCCTTGGGGCAACGGCTGGAACGTTGAAATTGAAAAGGCTTCCCAGGCGCAGCACATCAAGGACGGCAAGGTTGTCGTTGCCGATACACTGGATGAACTTGCTCAGAAGATGGGCGTTCCTGTTGAAGCCTTTAAAGCAACCGTTGCCCGCTACAACGAATTGGCAGCTAAAGGCCATGACGATGATTTCGGCAAGCGTCCCGAACTGCTAACACCGATTCAGAAGGGCCCGTTCTATGCCGGCCGTCTTGTCAGCACGCTCTTGGCTATGTCCGGCGGTCTCCATACCGACCCGAGCCTTCATGTCTTAGATAAGAACGATAAGCCCATCGAGGGGCTCTATGTTTGCGGCGCGGCCGCCGGTGATTACTTCGGCTCCGGTGACTATCCGACAATTTGCCCGGGTATGAACCATGGAAGAGCTTTGACGTTCGGACGTTTGGCAGGCGTTATGGCCGCCGGCGGTGACATCGATAAGACAGTGAAGTCTATGGATATTAAGTGATTTTGAGACTTGGGCGCCGGGACACGTCTCTCGGCGTTTTATAAAAACCAAAAGCGAAAATCGGATCTCCGGTTTTCGCTTTTTCAACAGAGGCTCTTGAAACGGATTGTTCTAAGAGCGCTCTCAAATATTTTTTCGGTTTAGTACCGATGGTAGCCGCGGTGCGGCATTCTCTGCTGAGGTTCTGCGCAAGGATATTGCGGATATGCAGAATTGTCATACCGATGGGGGCCGTAGTAGCCGTCGGAGGCGTACGGACGATGGTCGTTGTAATAATGGCCGTGGTGCATACAGCCGGCAATGAAGGGTAACGACAGCAAAGCAAGGACGATTGTAAAACGCTTCATAACGATCTCCTTAGAACAACTTCTTCCAATCTAAACGATCTTGTGTTTGTGACAAGTGTTAGAGCCTAGGATTTCTACTTAAGCTAGTAGTATCTCTGTCTTTGGTACAGACGGTTTCCTGCCTAGGTGTGAAGGCTTCCATTTGCTAAAATCAACAAATTAGGCTCGGTGCGAGCAGAGGCTAGGAAGCTTCGACTCAATCCGGCTGTTCCATTAACGAAAGGAAGTCCGATGGCCTTAAAAATTTACAATACGCTCTCTCGTAGCGTGGAGCCCTTTAAATCCATTACACCCGGAAAAGTCGGAATGTATGTATGCGGCGTTACCGTCTACGATGACTGCCACATTGGACACGGAAGAACATTTATCGCTTTTGACGTGGTAAGACGCTGGCTTCAGGAGAGCGGCTACGACGTCAAATTCGTCCGCAACGTAACGGACGTTGATGACAAGATTATTAAACGCGCGGCAGAACGCAAGATTCTGCCGTCCGAACTGGCAGAAACCTACACCAAGCGTATGCAGGAGGATCTCGAAGAACTCGGCTGCCTGCCGCCGAGCGTTGAACCGAGAGCGACTCAGTACATTCCTAAGATGCTTGCCCTGATCGAGAAACTCGAAGAAAAAGGCTATGCCTATCAGGATAAGAACGGCGACGTCGATTTCTCCGTTCGAAAATTTAAGCCTTACGGCGCTTTATCCGGCAAGAAAGTCGACGAACTGCAGCCCGGAGAACGTGTCAAAGTCGAAGAAGCAAAACAGGATCCGCTGGACTTTGCACTTTGGAAGAGGGCTAAACCCGGTGAACCTGAGTGGGATTCCAAATGGGGCAAAGGCCGTCCCGGCTGGCATATTGAATGCTCGGCAATGAGCTGCGATCTGCTCGGAGAAACGTTTGACATCCACGGCGGCGGCCCGGATTTGATGTTCCCGCACCATGAAAATGAAATCGCTCAGAGTGAAGCCGCCAACGGCAAGAAGTTCGTGAACACTTGGATGCATTCTGGTCCGCTGCGCGTCAACGGCGAGAAGATGAGTAAGTCTCTCGGCAACTTCTGGACCATCCGTGATGCCTTAAAGGAAACCAATACTCAGTACGGCGACAAAAACGGAAACGAAACGCTCCGTTTCTTCTTACTGCGCTCCCATTACAGAAGCCCGATTGATTTCTCTTCTGCTTTGGTAGAAGACGCCCATCAGGCGCTGATTCGTCTTTATACGGCGCTTAAAAATACGTCGGCAGATGACAAGCCTCTGGACTGGAACGAAAAGTATGCCGCTCAGTTCAAAGAAGCGATGGATGATGATTTCAACACTGCCCAGGCTGTTGCCGTTCTCTTTGAATTGGCTAAGGAAGTCAATCAGACAAAGTCTCCGGAACTTGCCCGTCAGCTCAAAAAACTCGGAGGTGTGCTCGGTATTCTGCAGTTGGATCCGGAAGCCTTCGTCAAAGGCGCTGTGGATTCAGTAGACGAAGCCGCCGTCGAGGCTTTGATTGCAGAAAGAAAGGCTGCTAAAGCCGCCAAGAACTGGGCGCGGGCTGACGAAATCCGTAAGGAGCTCCTAGAGAAGAATATTGTCTTGGAAGATGCTCCGGGCGGCGTGACAACTTGGCGCAGAGCTTAATGCCTATGACAAAGCAAACCGGTAAGCCCGAATGGTGGGAGCAGGCGAAAAAAGAGCTTTCCGAGGCAGATCCTGTCATGGCAGAAATCATTAAAGCCAATCCCGAAGGGTACCTCGAAACGCGCGGGAACCCTTTCGAGACGCTGCTCCATTCCGTGATCGGACAACAGATCTCTGTAAAAGCAGCCGCTAATATTTGGGAACGGTTTGCTAAGTCCTGTAAGGAAATCAAACCTGAAATTATTAGCCGCAAACATCGCCGAACTTTGAGAACCGCGGGTTTGAGCGAACGTAAGATCGATTACGTTTTTGATATCTGTCGTTTCTTCATAGAAAATCCGGATGCGGCCGACGGCTTTCAGCATCGTTCCAATGAAGAAATCATTAAGGAGCTTTGCACGATTAAAGGTGTGGGCCCTTGGACGGCAGAGATGTTTTTGATCTTTGCGCTCGGACGCCCGGATGTTGCCCCGATGATCGATTACGGTTTCATCAAAGCCGTCGGTCGGGCCTACTTCCCGGAAATCGCATTTGAAGAGTGGTCAGCGGCTGACCGCAAAGAAGAAATGTCATCGGTGATTGCCAAATGGGGTCCATGGAAAACCGCCGGCACATGGTATTTATGGCGAAGCCTGAAGAACGGACCGATGCAGTAGTAAAGGAATAACATGGCAAAAGTCACCTACTTAGAATTTGAAAAACCCGTTGCACAGCTTGAGGAAAAGATTCAGGAGCTCCGCGATATGAGTTCCGGATCCGAGGGTCTGGATTTAACGAGCGACATCAACGGGCTCGAAAGGAAAAAAGCCAAACTTCTCAAGGAAATCTTCAATAAGCTTTCTCCTTGGGAGATGTCGCTTCTGGCTCGCCATCCGAATCGTCCGTACACGTTGGATTACATCAACATGATTTTTACGGACTTCCACGAATTGCACGGTGACCGTGCTTACGCGGATGATCCTTCAATTGTTGGCGGCATGGCTCGTTTCAACGGTGAGCCGGTCATGGTCATCGGACATCAAAAGGGCAGAGATACGCGCGAAAGAACCTTGCGTAATTTCGGCATGAGCCGTCCGGAAGGCTATCGCAAAGCGCTCCGCCTGATGCAGACAGCCGAGAAGTTCTCCATGCCGATCTTTACCTTCGTCGATACGCCGGGCGCTTATCCCGGCATCGGGGCTGAAGAACGCGGTCAGTCCGAAGCGATCGGTCACAATCTCTATGTGATGAGTCGACTGAAAACCCCGATCGTGGCAACAGTGATCGGTGAAGGCGGCTCCGGCGGCGCTTTAGCCATCGCAGTTGCCGACGTCGTACAGATGCTTCAGTACTCTACTTACTCCGTGATTTCACCTGAAGGCTGTGCTTCCATTTTGTGGAAGAGCGCGGCTAAAGCTCCGGATGCGGCAAAAGCCTTGGGATTAACAGCTCATCAGCTCTTGGATGTCGGACTGATCGACAAGATCCTGCCCGAACCTTTGGGCGGCGCTCATCGCGATCCTGAAGCGATGGCGCAAACCTTAAAGCGTTCTCTGAGCGATTCACTTCGCACATTGAAACGCATGAGTACGGAGGAGCTTTTAGAAGAGCGCTACAAGAAGCTTCTCAACTACGGAAAATATGCCGAAGTCGAAAAATAGTTCTTCAGAAAAGAAAGCTGTCCGCGGCATCACAACACGTGTCCGGGCAGCGCTTGAAAACACCGCCCGACAATTGCAGTTGTCAGCCGACGGGCTGCCGATTGCATCCGGTGAAAAACCGATCAATGTGGTTGTCGCTTTCTCGGGCGGTTTGGATTCTTCCGTCCTTCTTTACGCCGCCTCCCAGCTTAAGGGAAAGTCTTACGGCGAAATCACTGCGGTCCACGTCCACCACGGACTCTCAAAGCACGCCAACGAATGGGCCGAATTTTGCGCAGAACGCGCCAGGAAATACGGCGTGAATTTTGTACTCAGAAAAGTGACGGTGCCCTCCGGCGGTGCCGGCTTTGAAGCCGAAGCGCGTCAGCTTCGCTACGCTGTTCTTGAAGAAGAAGCAAAAAAGGCAGGGGCCGATGCAATCTTAACGGCTCATCATTTAGACGACCAGCTCGAAACTTTTCTTATCCAGTGGATGAGAGGCGCCGGTCCTGCGGGTCTTGCTGCCATGCCTCCGCTGCTTCGTAAAGACGGATGCACCATCATGCGGCCGCTGCTCGGATTTCAGAGGGCAGAGCTGGGACGTTTTGCCGAAATCCGCGGCATCAAATGGATCGAAGACGAAAGCAACGAAGATACGAAATATCTTCGTAACGCGATTCGACACAACATCATCCCCGAACTGGAAAAAATTCGTCCGGGATTCAAAGCGGCAGCTGCACGCAGCGTAGAACTGATTGCGGAAGCAGCAGAAACGCTCCGAGACGTCGCAGAAGACGACTTTAAACAGGCGTCCGAGAATGAAGGTAAATATCTTCGCATTGAAGATTTTTTGGCACTTCCTGCAGGACGCAGAGCTCGTGTCTTGAGACTGTGGCTGGACAGAGTCGGCTTTAAACCTTTGCCGAGGGTCCGCCTCCTTGAAATCATTCGACAGATCAAAGAAACGACCAAGCAGAGTGTCTGCCTCTTGTTTTCCGATGGTTTGGAGATTCGGAAATACGGTTCCCGCCTAATGGTGACCGAACATGAAAAACCGGAAAGCGAAGCTGAGATCGTTCTCGAATGGAACGGAGAATCGGAAATCGACTTGCCGCAGTACAACGGAAAGCTTGTTTTCACACCGGCAGAAGAGGGCTTTAACGAAGGCTATCTGAAAGCGCAGCCGCTCTCGATTCGCCGGCGTTCGGGCGGAGAAAAAATCAAGATTCACAAATTCCGGCCCCGCAAGGCCCTCAAAATGCTCTTTCAGGAAGCAGGGATTCCTGAGTTTGAACGCAAGAACCTTCCTTTGGTTTGGCGCGGCAAAACCCTGATTTATGTGGGCGGTGTCGGGTCCGAAGTTCGCGAACAAGTGGATGATGACGGGACGCCGCGGTACCGAATTGAATTCATAAAAAATCCCGGCCTATTTTCTTAACAGACCGGGAACGGAAGAATTTCAAAAGTTTTTGTTAGTCGACGGTAAGCAGGGCTTCGGGATCATCGAACTCTGCACCGCTGGCCTTCTCGAAAAGCTCCAGCAGAGACTGAATCGTCAGCTCTTTCTTCTGTTCTCCCTTAACATCCACAACGACGCGGCCTTCGTGCATCATGATCAGACGATTGCCAAAACGCAGAGCATCGCGCATATTGTGCGTGATCATAAGCGTCGTGAGATTGCCTTCAGAAACACGTTTCTGTGTCAGGTTTAAGACTTTTTCAGCAGTTTTCGGGTCTAGTGCAGCTGTGTGTTCGTCGAGTAACAAAAGCTTTGGCGGGACCAGAGTTGCCATCAGCAGCGTGATGGACTGTCTCTGACCGCCGGAGAGCGTTCCGATACGAGTCTCAAGCCGATTTTCCAGTCCCAAATCCAGCTCTTTCAATGCCTCTTTGAATTCAGTCAATTGACTGCTTTTTGAGCTCCATTTGAGGGACAGGGGCTTGCCGCGGCGGCTGGCCATAGCAAGGTTCTCGGCAACCTGCATGTCTCCCGCAGTGCCTTTCATCGGGTCTTGGAAGACTCGTCCGATGTACTTGGCACGAACATGCTCCGGCATGCGTGTGACGTCAACCCCGTCAATGAGGATATGCCCTTTATCAGGATAGAAGACGCCTGCAATGCAGTTCATTAGAGTGGACTTGCCGGAACCGTTGGAACCGATGACTGTGACAAAGTCCCCTTCCTCGAGCGTCAGGCTCACACCGCGAAGGGCTTTTTTCTCGTTCGGGGTGTTCGGGAAGAAGGTCTTATGAAGATGAGTGATCTTAAGCATCGGCTTCCTCCGAACGCTTCATGATGGCGAATTTGTTTTTGATCAAAGGAAGAGAAAGTGCAATCGCAACCAGTACGGCCGTGAAGAGCTTGAGGTCATTTGGCGGCATACCGAGTTCCAAAACGATGGCGATCACGGCACGGTAAACCACAGAGCCGAGAACAACAGAGATCAGCCAATTCTTGAAGCTGCGGGTTCCGAAAAGCACTTCACCGATGATCACAGAAGCCAAGCCGATCACAATCGTACCGGTACCCATTCCTACGTCGGCAAAGCCGTTGCTTTGGGCAACCAGAGCACCGGAAAGCGCAACCAAACCGTTAGAGATCAGCAAGCCGAGAATGACCATGACGTTGGTGTTAATGCCTTGTGCACGGGCCATCTGAGGATTGCAGCCGGTGGCTCGAATAGCAGTACCGAGAACTGTTCCGAAGAACCAGTACATGATCGCCCCTACGATAACTGTGGCAACCAAGCCCACAATCAAGGTGGCAACGACCGAAGAAACACCGAAGAGATTTTCAGTCAGCGTGAAGACAGTTTCTGCGCGGAGCAAAGGGACGTTCGCTTTGCCCATGATCATGAGATTAACGGAGTAAAGACCGATCATGGTCAGAATGCCGGAAAGCAATGCGGGGATCTTGAGTTTGGTGGTCAGAAGTGCGGTGACCGTACCGCCGATGCAGCCGGCAATCAGCGCAATCAGCATGGCGAACCAAACGGAGTGGCCGGCGTCGATCAGGGTGGCGGCGACGGCAGCACCGAGAGGAAACGTGCCTTCAACGGACAAGTCCGAGATATCCAGGACGCGGAAGGTAAGGAAGACGCCGAGGGCCATGATGGCCCACAGCAAACCTTGAGAAACGGTGGATAAAACTAAATCTAACATTGTCAGAACTTTTGATTACTTAACCAGTTCGTGTTTTACGTCAGCCGGAATGGTCAAGCCGAGATTCTTGACGCTGGCTTCATTAAAGACAGTCTTGAAGTTCTTCTGATACTGGATCGGCATCGTTTCAGGTTTGGCTTTGCCTTCAAGGATCTCTGCGGCCATAGTGCCTGCGATCTTGCCGAGTTCGTAGTAATCAATTGCGATCGCAGCTGTAGCTCCGCCTTTGACTTCGCCGCCTTCACCGGCAAAGACCGGCAGCTTAGCTTTTTCTGTGATCTTGATCAGAGCCGGAACGGCAGAAGCAATGGTGTTGTCCGTCGGAGTATAGATAAGATCGACTTTGCCTACCAAGCTTTGAGCAGCCTGCTGAATGTCATTGACGTTGGAAACCGTAGCCTCGCGAACGCTGAGGTTGTACTTCTTGGCTTCTTCTTTGAAGATCTGAACCTGGCGTTCGGAATTGATCTCGCTGGAAGAGTACATCACACCGACGTTTTTAGCGTTCGGATAAATCTTAACGATCAGCTCGAGCAGGCTGTTAATCGGAGCCATATCGGAAGAGCCGGTGACATTGGTACCCGGCTTGTCATTGCTCTTAACGAGTTTGGCGATTTCAAAATCGGTCACGGCGGTTGCAACGATAGGAATCTTATTGGTCGCATTGGCCATTGTCTGAGCAGCAGGCGTTGCGATTGCTCCGATCAGATCTACTTTGTTGCCCGTAAAACGGGTGGCAATGTTGCGCAGGTTGGATTGGTCGGCCTGGGCATTCTGAAAATCAAATTTGACGTTCTTGCCTTCTACGAAACCCTTGGAGGCGAGTCCGTCGACAAAACCCTTGTTAGCGGCGTCCAAAGCCTGATGTTCGACAAGCTGAACCACACCGACGTTATACGTTTTAGCGGCAGGGGCCTGAGCTGCGGGAGCAGCTGCTTTTTTATCATCGCAGCCGGTAACGGTCAGGACTGCGGCTAGGGAGGCCGCAAGAAGGCAAAGACGAGAAATTTTCATATTTGTACTCTTGTTATGCAAATTTTTATAGAAAAAACGATAAATCCTATTCTATTTAAGAATGGCAAACGAAAAATCTTTTCTGCATAAAAAATCAGACCCGAAGGTCTGATTTGCAAAAAATATCTGAAAAATGGATTTTTAGAGAATCTTAGAGAGGAAATCCTGCGTACGTTTGTTCTTCGGATGAGAGAAGAACTCTTCAGGCGTCGCTTCTTCAACGATTAAGCCGCCGTCAACGAACATAACTCTGTCGCCGACTTCTTTAGCAAAGCCCATTTCGTGTGTGACCACCACCATGGTCATACCTTCTTTGGCAAGCGACTTCATAACGTCTAAAACTTCCTTCACCATTTCCGGGTCGAGCGCACTCGTGGGTTCATCAAAGAGCAGAGCTTTCGGGTTCATAGCCAAAGCACGTGCAATGGCAACACGCTGCTGCTGACCGCCGGAGAGTTCGTCCGGCATCGCGTCAGCTTTGTGCTCCAGACCGACGCGCTTGAGCAGACGCATGGCTTTCTCTTTGGCTTCCTCTTTGGATTTGCCGCGGACCTGCATGGGGGCGAGCATGATGTTCTGAAGAACCGTCATGTTCGGGAAAAGGTTAAATCTTTGGAAGACCATGCCGACTTCACGACGGATGGCATTCAAGTTGGCACCTTCTTCGAGTTTGATACCGTCGATGACGATTTCGCCTCCGCTCGGAGTTTCCAAGTGATTCAAGCAGCGAAGAATCGTACTTTTACCGCTTCCGGACGGTCCGATAATCACGACCACTTCTTTTTCTTTGATATCAAGGCTGATATCTTTAAGGACCGTCACATCTCCAAATTTCTTAGAAAGATGTTTGACGGAGATCATCGTTTTTGAATCTTTTTCTTCCATGATTATTTTCTCGTGCCTTTAGAGAAGCGTTTTTCAAGTAAAGCGACAAAGCGGGAAATGGCCAAGGTCATGATGAGGTACAAGAGAGCAACCACGATCCAGATCTCAAATGCAGCGTAAGTTCTGGAGATGATCAGCTGGCCGGTACGAGTCAATTCTTCGAAACCGATCACGGACACCAACGAAGAGTCTTTCAGCATAGCAATGAATTCGTTGCCGAGCGGCGGAATGATGCGCTTAAAAGCCTGCGGCATGATTACAAAGCGCATGGCCTGGAACCAGTTAAGACCAAGCGCTCTGGAAGCCTCCATTTGTCCCTTGTCGATGCTTTGAATACCGGCACGGAAAATTTCTGCCACATAAGCGCCGCTGTTGATTGAGCAGGCGCCGACGGCTGCGACGAACGGGTCGATTCGGTGTCCGATAATTTGAGGAAGAGCAAAGTAAACCAAGAAAATCTGAACCAGCAGAGGCGTACCTCGGATACAGTCAACGTAGACAGAAGCGAGTCCTCGTATGAGTCGGTTGTCAGAAAGTTTGGCAACGCCGACAAACATACCGATCAGTAAGCCCAATCCCACGGAAAGAGCAGTAATTTCGAGCGTGATACCGGCGCCCTTTAAAAGGAGCGGCAGGTTCTCCGTGATGATGCTCAGGTTAAGTTCCAAAGCCATTGTGATGTGATTTTCTCAGTGTTTAGATATAACAACAGGCAGGAACTGTGCATTCCTGCCCTCTCTTTCTACAGCGCAGTCAGATTAAGCTCCGAACCACTTCTTGTAGATTTTATCGTATTCTCCGTTCTTTTTAAGCGCTGCTAAAGCTTCATTTACTTGTTTTACAAGCGCTTTGTTTCCTTTTTTAGCGGCGATACCGTAGTACTCAGCTTCCATGATGTCACCGACCATCTTGCCTTTGCCGCCGTTGACGAGATAATAAGCAACGACAGGCTGGTCATTGATGACAGCATCAACGCCCTTGTTGTCGAGCTCGATGAACGGTTCATTGGCGTTGTTGTACTGTTTGACATCAGCACCTTTGACAGAGCTTGCCTTCGTGGCGCCTGTCGTTCCGATCTGTGCACCAATTCTCTTGCCGACGAGGTCATTGATGCTCTTGATGTTAGTTTCATCCGGACGAACCAAAACAATCAGACCGGATGTGTAATAAGGATCGCAGAAGTCGACAGCGTTTTTACGTTCTTCGGTAATGGACATTCCGGAGACAGCCAGGTCGATGTTGCCGGTAGAGAGCGCAGGGATCAAACCGTCGAACCCGAGATTAACGAGTTCAACCTTGTAACCCATCTGTTTACCGAGTGCTTTAGCCAGGTCGATGTCAAAACCGGTCAGGTCATTGGATCCTTTAGCCTGGAATTCGAACGGTGCAAATGTGGGGTTGGTACCAACGCGCAGAACCTTTTCTTCCTTGGCCGGGGCTGCGGCTTCTTTCTTATCGCCACAAGCTGTCAAGAGACTCATGGAGAGCATAGCCACAAGCGGAATGGCCAAAAACGAACGTTTTAACATTTAGACTCCTAATTCTTAAATGAGGTTAAATTTTTTAGGTGGTAATCCAATAACCCTAAGTCTAATTGATTAAGGTGTCAAAAGAAAAACAGGTGATAGATAAATGTTTCTGGGCGTGCTGTACGGAATACTCGGATGTTCCCTTTGGGGTTTTATTTACATCATTCCGCTGCTTTTACCTGAATATTCACCCGCGACCGTCGCGATGGCGAGATTTACCGTCTATTCGATCGGTAGTTTAGTGATTTGCTACTACTGCCGAAAGACGCTGGCGCTTCTCACAGCTTCGGACTGGGTTAAAGCTTTCTGTTTAGGATTTTTCGGAAACGCTGTCTATTACGTTCTTTTGACTAAAGGAGTCCGCTTGGCGGGGGTTCCGACCTCCGGCATGCTCATGGCCTTGATTCCGCTGAACGTTGCGCTGCTGACGAACCGGCCGGGGGCAGAAACGACTGTCGTTGTTCCCTGGCGCCGACTCTCTTTACCTCTGGCGATGATTTTGGTCGGATTATGGATCGGCAATATTGATGAATTCTCAGAAATCTCCGTTGCGACTTCTTCTGCCGAGTATTGGCTGGGCTTTTTATGCAGTTTCGGGGCGATGGCGTTGTGGACTTGGTTCCCGATTCGAAACAGTCAGTGGCTGCTGAAGCATCCGAATGTCTCTCCTCTGGCTTGGACCACTGCTCAAGGCGCATCCATGCTGCCTGCAACGCTGCTTTGTTATGTAGCGGTGAACTTTGAGACATTTCTTCACGGAGGCGCGGTATTAGGACCTACTCCGGTGAAGTTTGTACTACTGATGGTTGTGGCAGGTTTGGTCTGCGGATGGGCGGGGATGGCGCTTTGGAACATGATGAGCGCCCGTCTGCCGGTGGCCTTGAGCGGGCAGATGATTGTGTTTGAGACAATCTTCTCGGTGATTTACTCGTTGATATATAAACAACAAGCGCCCAAATGGACGCTTGTTGTCGGTGTTTTTCTACTTCTCGGAGGAGTCCTGCTTTCACTGAAGGTTTTTAGGGACTCCGGCAGGAAAGTCAGCTGACCAAATTAGTAGTTGGTTTCCTGAAGCTGGAAGTAAGCCTGCGGATGAGAGCAGACGGGGCAGATTTCAGGAGCGCGCGGGCCGATAACGAGGTTGCCGCACTCCCGGCACTGCCACATAACGATTTCGCTCTTCTCGAAGACTTTCTGCATTTCGACGTTGTTCAAGAGCTTGAGATAACGTTCTTCGTGGTGCTTTTCGATGGCGCCGACACCGCGGAACTTAGCGGCGAGTTCGGGGAAGCCTTCTTCTTCGGCGTCTTTAGCGAATGTCTCGTACATGTCGGTCCATTCGTAGTGTTCGTCGCCGGCAGCAGCCTTCAGGTTTTCAGCAGTGTTGCCGATGCCCTGAAGTTCTTTGAACCAAATCTTGGCGTGAGCTTTTTCGTTAGCAGCAGTTTCTTCGAAGATAGCAGCGATCTGCTGGAAGCCTTCTTTGCGAGCAACGCCGGCAAAGTAGTCGTACTTATTGCGGGCCTGGGATTCACCGGCAAAAGCCGTCCACAGATTCTTTTCGGTCTTTGTTCCGGCTAAGGATTTGGACATATTTATATTCTCCATTTAAAAGCATAAAGAAATAAGGTTTCCGGCGATTATAGCGACAACCATTTGCTTTGTTAACCAATTCGAACAGAGTTGCATGAAACGCAAAATCAAATCCTATACAGTGGGAAAACATCACTAAAAGGTAAGAGAATATGACGAAAAAGATCATTTTTATGGGGCTTTCCGCTTTGGCAATCACCCTTGCAGGATGCAGCTGGACAGACCGTCAAATCGGACCGAATGATTATGAGATTTCCGGGTACTTTGACTTCACAATGAAAGGCGAAGTAGTAGTGAAAGGACTGGAGGATCAGGCTCGCTTGTACTGCAAAGGGGTGGGGCAGAATTTAGTCCCGCAGGTTTACTACATTACGGATAAAAACCGGATCTTTGATTACGAAGCTCAGCGGGCAAGTGCGGTCATTCGTTTCCACTGCATCCCGGACAATGGAAGTTAGTCCGATAGCGCGGAGAATGTGAGCATTTGTAATTTTCCAGACCCGTTTCCAGACTCGTTTGCCAAAACGAAACTTTATCTATAGAATACGCTTTCCTGATCGCGATGATCGATGTGCGGAGAAGTGGCCGAGTGGCTGAAGGCACACCCCTGCTAAGGGTGCAGACTGGCAAAAACCGGTCTCGAGGGTTCGAATCCCTCCTTCTCCGCCATTTTTATTTTTCTCAGCAGGCGGAGCCTCCTGAGATTTTTTATTATTTTTTCCTAACAAGACTTGAAAACGATGGAAGCTGCGAGTCTTGAAAAAGCCAAAACATTTTTTGATTCAGATATTTCGAAACAATTCGAGTACGGCTCCTTTCAAGTGCTCAAAGAAATCCATGAATATTTGTTTTGGGACGTCTATGCGGATGCCGGAAAACTCCGGACTAGGAACGCGTCCTCCGGCTCATTCAGATTCCTAAGCGCAATCTATCTTCAGGAAGCCTTGCGGGTAATTGAGAACCTGCCGGAAAGTACATTTGATGAAATCATCTCGAAGTATGTCGAGATGAATCTGGCCCATCCCTTCAGCAAAGGGAATGGGATTGCGTTGCGGATTTGGCTTGACCTGATTCTCAAGAAACAGTTAGGTGTTGCAGTCGACTGGAAGAAAGTGGAAAAGGCCGCATATCTGCAGGCCATGGAAAGAAGTCCGGTCAATGACTTAGAGTTGAGATTGCTTCTCCAGCAAGCGCTGACCTCTGATTTTGATAATCGAGGATTGATTTTCAAAGGCGGCTAATATCCTGTTTCTGCGAAGAGTCTTAATCTTCTTCCTTCAGTTCTAGGTTCCTCTTCAATTAGTTCTCGAAAATCATCCGCAAAAAAGCGCGGCTTCCGAAATAGAAAGTCGCGCCCTTGAATCAATTAACGATTACTTGCTGAGTGCGTCAGCAAGAGCGGTTCTGAAACCGTTGGAGGTAACAGAAGTACCTGAAACGTTATCGATCTTACCGTTGTTGGCAACAGCTTCGTTCGGGAGGGTAGCAATAGCCTTGCCGCCGATTCCCGGAGTTTCATGCTGGTTCAAGACACGGATAGAGACAATCTTTCCGCCGTCTGTCTTGACAGCAATCGCGATGACGCCGCCCATGCCTCTGCCGATACCGAGTTTTTCACCGGGCTGGAGCTGATAAAGCGGAGCAGTTTCGTCAGGTCTGAATCCCGGCTTACCGCCTAGGACGGATTCCTGTGAAACGTCGGACTTCACTACTGCAGCGTTGGCTCCGGCCAGACGACCGAATACCAAACTCTCAGAAATGTTGCCGCTGCCGCTGTACTTGTGGGACCAAATGGAACCAAGTTCGCCTGCGCCGTAAAGATGCAGAATCGTGCCGCCGTTGCGGCTCATGATTTCAGCGTTCTGGTTAC
>LARN01000041.1 GCA_000980495.1 Acinetobacter sp. N54.MGS-139
GGTTAAGGTAACTCTGAATTGAGGTGACATAACGAAGCTCCTGTTTGCTTCATTTTATCACCTCATAAAAACGAACTAATTAAAGTTACAAGATACTAGATAAGGTTGCAACAAGCCGCTTGGATGAGAAAGTCTGAGCGGTTTTTTGTGCCTGCGTATTTCTGAGTCTCAGCAAGCAAAAATCCAAAAGTTACGTTGCACGCGACAACCTATTCTTCTGGAATATATTTTGAAAAAGTGGGCTCTTAGGAAAAACAAACGCCTGCCGGCAGAGTAGCTGTCTGCTGACAGGCGAGAATTTTTCGATTACAGGAAGGCGTTGTGCTCTTTCTCGTAGCCGATGGAGGTCTCAGGTCCGTGGCCCGGATAGACAATTGTGTCATCCGGCAAAGAGAAGAGCTCGGAGCGGATCGATGTCACAAGCTGTTCATGACTGGAGAACGGGAAGTCCGTTCTGCCGATGGATTCTAAGAAAAGCGTGTCGCCGACAAAGACGCACTTTTCTTTCTTGAAGTAATAAGCCACAGAGCCCGGTGTGTGTCCGGGAACACTCAAAACTTTGCATTCAAGTCCGGCAAACTCTGTCTTATTTCCCGGCTCAATGCTGACGGATTCAAATTTAGGGACAGCAGGAAAACCAGAAGATCCGCCCTGCCCAAGAACTGTGGAAGCGATGACTTTATCTTTTTCCGGCGTATAGACCGTAGCGTGCGTTTCGGCAGCTAAAGCGGCAACGCCATAAAGATGGTCAAAGTGCATATGCGTGATGCAGATTGCTTTCAGCTCTAACCCGTGTTCTTTGAGATATTTGCTCACGGGAGCGGGGTCTCCGCCGACATCAATTGCAACAGCTTGGCCTTCGTAGCTAACGATATAGCAATTGGTTTCTAAGGGGCCGAGAGGAAAAACAGCAACAGACATAATACGCCTCACAAAACAAAGTGTTTTGATTATAGGAAGGAGGCGATGTTCACTAGCGCGTGAGAGCCTCACAACGGACGCAAAGAAAAAGCCTCCGAGATGGAAGCTTTTAGAGCGATGAAAATTTTGAGCTAGCAGCGAACAGCTTCGAAACGATGTTCAGGACTGAGGATCTGACGCTGCTCATCAATGAGAGGAAGATCAAGAGCACCGCTGTCCATATGAGAAACTAATCCGTAAAGTGTGTTGACGGCAGCTTCTAAAGCGTCTTTGGCTGACTTTGTTTTGAGGTAAGTGCCTAAAGCGACGGATGAGAAGGTATCGCCTTGCCCGTTAGGCGTCGGTTTTCGTTCCACAAGAGGTGTTCTGACGACCCAGGCATCATCCTTGGTAACGGCTAAGGTCTCGACTGTGCCTGCAAGAACGTCTGGTGTCAGCAGACTTGTCACAAACGTAACACGGCAACCCTTGTCCGTGAACAACTCCCGCGCTGTGTCGACTGCCTCCTGGCGGCTTCTCATCTTTCGTCCGCTCAGCAGTTCCAGTTCAAACTGATTTGGTTTTGTCATATCAGCCAACCCGTTGAGGAAATGTTCCTTCATGAACTGCGGGATATCGGGACGGACAAAAACACCGGTATCCGTGTCGCCCATCACCGGGTCGCACAGCCAAACAGCGTTGGGATTGGCCGCTTTGATTTCAGTTGCTAACTCTAAGACAATTTTGCCGATGCTTGCGTCACCCAAATATCCTGAAAGCAGCCCTTCGATCTTGGGTATGAGACCGCGTTCCCGAATGCCGAGAATAATGTCGCGGATGAGCTCGGCAGTAAAAACCTGACCTCGGAACGTCGGGTGGCCCGTATGATTGGAAAATTCAACCGTGTTGACAACGATCGGACTAAAACCCAAAAGCTGCAGCGGGAAAACGGCGGCAGAATTACCGACAAAACCGTATGCAACGTGAGATTGGATAGTTAACACATAACGAGACATTGAATCCTCCTAAAAACAGCCTAATAGTCCCATAACTCCCCCAATCATAATTAAAAGAATGAGGGGAATATGGGTTTTCCAAACAATAATTGTGACGGCGCCGGCCCAGGCCCACACATGCCAGTTATCAAGCTGGTTTCCCAAAAGAAGATAAGCAGTGGCAAATAAAAGCCCGACGGCAATCGGCGCCATGCCGGCTTTATAGGACTTAACGAAAACCGAGGAAGCGTGCTCGCGAATATACCTTCCCGCAAGAACGGCAATCAGCGAGAAAGGAATGGAAGTTCCGCCGAAAGTAGCGAGCGCACCCAAAGGACCGGCGGCTGCCCAGCCAAGCACTGCCGCAACCAGTACATTCGGGCCTGGCAGGGACTGGCCGAACGCAACCGTCTTGGCAAAGGTCTCCGGCGTCAGCAGTCCTGCCGTATCCACAAGGTAGGAGTACATGCCGGGGAGCGTAGCCATGAAGCCGCCGATCGCGATCAGCGAAAGCAGCATGAAGTGGAAGAATAGTCCGGCAAATAAGGCAGGTGTCATGACCGAGCGCTCCTTTCCTTAATGAATCGGTACCACGCCCAGAAGGAGAGAGGAATACCGACAATCGGCAGAATGTAGACCATGGAAATCTTCAGCATGCCGACGGTGATGACCAAGCCAAAAATCCAGACCGGCGGCGTGATGATATTTTCTTTGCAGTTGTAAAGAAGCTTCATAGCGGCGCCGGCCACCATCCCTGAGGCAGATGCGGCCATACCGACCAGAGCATCGGATACCCATTTGTTCTCTGCGTACTGTTGATAGAAGACAAAGACGGAGAGCATGAGCGTTGCCGGAAGCGTAATCATGCCGAGGAAAGAGGCAAGTGCGCCTCTCCATCCGAAATGTCGGTCGCCCACCACGATGGTCAAAATCATGATGTTTGGTCCCGGAAGGACTTGAGAAACGGTCAGGAGGTCAAGAAACTCGGACTGCGTTAGCCATTTCTTTTGGTCAACGAGAAATTGCTGAGCAATTGCGGTAGAGCCGCCGAAGGCCTGCATAGCCATCAGCGTAAAAGAGCAAAACAGGTCCCAGCAGCTTTTTGGTTTATTCGGTGCGGAAGTTTTGTATTTCGCGGTAGAGGTCATAAGAATTCAGCCTTTTTTCAGCCATTCTAAGTGTCAAAAAGGCCGTAACCTCTTTTGTAGGAACTTAATGCGGCCGGATGCCGATTTCAGCGAGCAGGGCTTTGGTTTCGTCAACGGGCAGACCGATCACGCCGCTGTAAGAACCTTCGACTTTTTCGACGAATTGACCGGCTAATCCCTGAATCCCGTAACCGCCGGCCTTATCAAAAGCTTCTCCGGAGGCAATGTAGGAGTTGATTTCTTCGTCGGTGAGCGGGCGGAAGGTGACAAACGTCTTAGTCAGAGTTTCTCTTGGCTTTCCTTCCTTATCGACCAAACATACTGCAGTCAGAACTTCGTGTGTTTGTCCCGAGAAATCTTTGAGGAATTCAAAAGCTTCCTTTTCGTCTGCCGGCTTGCCGTAAATTTTGCCGTTTAACGCAACCGTGGTATCAGCGGCAAGGACGGGAAGCAGCAAATCGCGTTCGGTTTCCGCTACTTTACGGCCCCACTTAGCCTTTTCGCGTGTGACGCGCGCCACGTAGTTCTCGGGAGATTCGCCGGGCAGGACATCTTCGTTGACGGAGTCGGGTGTTTTGCTTAAAAGAATGTCAAAGTCAAAGCCCGCATCTTTCAAAAGCTCCCGTCTGCGCGGCGACTTGGAGGCAAGATAGAAATCCATAACTTAAGCCCGATGATAGGGGTGGTTGTGGAGAAGGGACCAACTGCGGTAGATCTGCTCTACGAGCAAAACGCGAGCCATGGCGTGCGGCAAGGTCAGGGAAGAGAGACGAAGCGTAAAGTCAGCCTCGGCTTTGAGTCCCGGATCGATACCGTCGGCGCCCCCGATGATGAAAGCGATCGGGCGTCCTTGGTCGCTCCAGCGGTTGATTTGCTGGGCGAGCTTAGTGCTGGTCGGGTCTGCGCCGCGTTCATCCATGATGACCTTGATGGCATCCTTCGGCAGGGCGGCCCGAATCCTTTCCGCTTCGGCCTGCATCACTTTCGGGATGGTGCGCGTGTTCCTGTCTTCGGCTTTGACGGTCTTTAATTCGACCCTCCAATCCGACGGAAAGCGATGCAGATAGTCTTCGCATGCTTCATCAGCCCATTTGGGTATTTTGAGACCGACGGCAACGACGGAAATTTTCATAGTAAAAATTATTCAGAATCTTCTTCTTTGTCTTCATTCTCAAGGAGTTTCATACGGACGGGATGGGCGCCCCAGAGTTCCTCAAGGTTGTAATAAGCACGAAGAGCCGGCTGCATGATATGAACGATGGCGCTTCCGCAGTCGACGAGAACCCATTCGCCGGTCTCCAGACCTTCGATGCCGACGGCGTCTCCGCCGTTTTCCTTAACTTCCATGAAAACATGGTGGCCTAAAGCGCGAGTCTGGCGGTTGGAATTGGCGGTTGCAACGATGACGCGCTCGAATAAAGCGGTCTGCTTAGAGGTGTTGAAAATCTTGATATCTTGTGCCTTGACGTCTTCAAGTGCGTTAACGATCACTCTCTGTAACTTACGAATATCCATAAAACTTTCTCTTGTTTAGTTAGCGGTTAATTGTACTCAGTCAGGTTTCTTTTCAACAGCAGAAAGTCTTCTTTTCGAGCCGGAAATCACAAAATCATGCAAATATCCGTGAATTGAGTTTTCTTTTTCCGAAGGATCGTTTTCTAAAATCTAAAAGATTTGAACTAACAACTCACGAAAAAATGTTCCTGTTTTGGCCGAGCCTCATCCTGGCAGTTTATGTGGTTTGCAGCGGTGTCCTGCCGCTTAAGATTCATTGGTTTTGGAAACTTTTATCCGCGGCGGTAATCTTTCTGATTTCCATGAAGTACATGGCCTACACCATGAACGGAGGTACGTTCTTTGAGCCCGCAGTCAAGGGCGCATGGATGCTTACTTGGGAGGCCTTGTACGGAGCACTTATTCTTGCGGCGTTTTTGCTTTTGCTGAAAGACATTTGTTCTCTCGGACTTTGGCTGCTCGGCACTTTCGGCGTACAGACCGGTTTTAGCTTCAATCGCCTTGTCTTTATTGTTCCGTTTTTTATTGTTTCTGTCGCAGGCGGCTTTTGGGGAATGTATGAAGGCATCAAAGTCCCTGAGGTAAAGACTGAAACGATTGTCTTTAAAAACCTTCCTGCTCAATGGAAAGGAACAACGATCGCCTTGCTGAGCGACCTGCACGTCGGGCCTGTTCAGCGCAAAGAATGGCTGTCCGAGATCGTGAAAAGGACCAATGATTTAAATCCCGACATCGTGATGGTCACGGGTGACTTTATCGATGGTCGGGTACAAAAACTCCTTCCTGAACTTGAACCTTTGAAACATTTAAAGTCTAAGCACGGTGTTTATGCCGTATCCGGAAATCATGAGTACTACTCTGTCTATCAAGAGTGGATGGCAGCTTTGCCGACACTTGGCATCAAAATACTGCGCAACGGCAGTGACGTGCTCACAAAAGACGGTGCATCTTTGGTGGTCGGCGGAACGACTGATCTCGGTGCGTCACGTTTCGGAGAAGAGGCGCCGAATATTGAAAAGACGTTTTCCGGAACAAGTCCTGAGGATTTCAGGATCCTTTTGGCGCATCAGCCAAAGACAGGTTCTCTGACAAAAGAGAAATTTGACCTCCAGCTTTCCGGCCACACGCACGGAGGCCATATTTTCTTCATGTATCCGCTCCTGGCCTATTTCAATGACGGATTAGTAAGCGGCTTCTACGATCGAGGCGAAAAGAAGGTCTATGTGACAAACGGATCCGGACTGTGGAACGGCTTCACGATGCGCGTAGGTGTTCCGTCCGAAATCACCTTAATCACGCTTGAGTAAGTAGGCCTGTCAAATCGGCGGCGAAGCGAAGCGGAATTAAATTCCTTTGCCGCCTTCTCTCGGCAAATACAGGCCGTGGAAAAGAATGTATTGGTGCACGTCGGCAGTGAGCCCCGGAATCGTTTGTGAGCGAGAGGGCTCTTCAAATAAAGCTGTGCGAATAGCAGTTGAAGAGTACGGCGCCGGTTCGCTTCTTGCAAGTACGATAAGACCGTTAGGCGCCGGATTCGAACCGAGATCCTGGACCGGAATTATCGGGAACTTTCCTTCATAAGGATCGTCGCTGAATTCACCGTCACGCGTATAAATTAAGAGGTTGCAAAGAAGCGGAAATTTTTCCCATAAGACCCAAGTTTTCAGGTTTTTCCATTGGTCTGAGCCCATGATGAAATAAATCGGGGTCTCCGGGCCGAACTCTTGTCTGAAGGAATAGAGCGTATCGATGGAATAAGAGGCGCCGGTGCGCTCCAGCTCTCGTCGATCGACAATAAGTTTGTTTTGGTGTGGAGAAAGCGCCATGCTCAGCATGGCGGCTCGATCCTCTTCAGAGGCACGGGCGGTTTTCTGCCAAGGGCGGGTCGGAACAAAGAATACTTTGTCCAGATGGCATTGCTCCAGGGCGTCAAGCCCCATTTGAATATGGGACTCGTGCACCGGATCAAAGGTTCCGCCGAAAACGCCGATTCTCAATGAGAGGCTCCTTTGAATTCAAGCTCGGTCGAAATCATTTTCTTCGGTCCGAACTCAGGATCGGTTTCAACGGCAAAGAAACCGTAATGGATAGGATGGGATTCTTTGTTGGTCGCAAACCAATAACGCCAGGGAGAGTCTTCCTCGGCCACACTGGGCTCAGGGATTTCAAGCTTTTTGATTTCTCTGGGCTTCAAATTAACGCCGATGCGGAATGGTCCGAAGGAAACATTCGAAAAAGCTTCCGGCAGTGCGGGACAGAGTTCGCCCTCGGTGGTGACGGCCTCTGCCTTAGCTTCAGTGACTTCTCCGCGCTCACCGATAATGAACCAAATGTTCTGTCCGATGACTTCGGGAGGAGGCACTTCGTCCTCGGCGGGCTTTTTCTTGGCCTTTTTCTTAGGCTTCGGTGTTTCTTGGATCGGAGCGGAATAGCAAAGGTAGTCCGTACGATCGGGTAGGTGATGCAGACTGCCTCCGAACGCTCTAGTCACAACGGAAAGTGGCGTGACGCCGAGCACAATCGGAAAGTCGCCGAATTGGATAACAGAGGCGGGATTCTGCTCCAAGGTGAACTGAGGAGTAGATAAGCCTTGGGGGTAGTCAAAAGGTTTCGGGGTCGGATCGGCCGGAAACGGACCGGGCAGGGGCGAGGTCGTTTGTGCGAAAGCACTGACACAAGCCCCGAGTCCGAGCGCTGCGATAAACGAAAAAAGTTTAGGGTGGCGCATATAGTAATTTTTAAAGGGCTCTGTGACCGATATCTTTACGGTACTGCATACCGTCGAAGTGAATTTTGTCCAGAGCTTTGTAAGCCTTGTCGCGGGCCTGGTGCAAATCATCACCGAGTCCTACAACGCAGAGAACGCGGCCGCCGCTGGTGACCAATTCGCCTTTATCGTTGAACTTGGTGCCGGCGTGGAAAGTGATGGTGTCGTCGCCTTGGAGCTCAGTGCCGGAGATGACGTCGCCTTTTCTTGGTGCTGTCGGATAGCCCTTAGAGGCCAGCACGACTCCCAATGCGCAGCGAGGATCCCATTCAGCAATGACTTTGTCCAAAGAGCCGTCAATACCGGCTTCAATCAGCTCGGAGAAGTCGCTCTTTAAGCGAGACATGATGGGCTGAGTTTCGGGGTCGCCGAAGCGGCAGTTGAATTCCAGTGTCTTAACCGTGGGTTTCCCGGAGGCATCTTTGCTGATCATCAGTCCGGCGTAGAGGAAACCGGTAAAGACGATGCCGTCTTCCTTCATCCCTCTGACGGTCGGATAAATGATCTGATCCATGACCATCTGATAGATTTCAGGCGTCACAACGGGAGCCGGAGAGTAAGCACCCATGCCGCCGGTGTTGGGGCCTTCGTCGTTGTCGAGAAGTCTCTTGTGGTCTTGGCTGGTGGCCATCGGAAGGACGTGTTCGCCGTCTACCATAACGATGAAGCTGGCTTCTTCGCCGTCGAGGTAATCTTCAATGACGATACGGGCGCCGGCGTCACCGAGTTTATTGTCCTGGAGCATGAAGTCGACGGCTTCGTGTGCGTCTTCTTCCGTCATCGCAACAACGACACCCTTGCCGGCGGCTAAACCGTCGGCTTTGATGACGATCGGAGCGCCTTTGCGGCGGACGTAGGCATGAGCGGCTTCGGCATCCGTAAAGGTTTCGTATTCGGCCGTCGGGATGCCGTGGCGCTTCATAAAGGCTTTAGCGAAGTCCTTGGAAGATTCCAGCTGAGCAGCTTCTTTGGTCGGTCCGAAGATCTTTAAGCCTCGGTCGCGGAAGATGTTGACAACACCCTTGGCGAGCGGAGCTTCGGGACCGACGACGGTGAAAGCAATATCGTTGGAAGCTGCGAAATCAGCGAGTCCGTTCAAGTCGGAAATAGCCAAATTTTCAAGGTTCGGCGTACCGGCCGTTCCGGCATTGCCCGGAGCAACGTAGACTTTTTCGACTCGGGGAGATTGGGCCAGACGCCACGCCAAGGCGTGCTCGCGGCCGCCGCTTCCGATAACCAGAATCTTCATGGGATTTCTCTAAATTTTTAAGGTTGAACAGAATAATTATTCAAAGACGGCGGTGGTGTAAACCTCGGATACGTCATCGAGGTCTTCCAGAGCGTCGATGAGGCGCTGCATGCGCTCGGCCTCGTCGCCGGTAAGAACGGTTTCAGAGTCGCTCTTCCAGGTGACTTCAGCAACTTCGGGTTCCCAGCCTTTGTCTGTGAAGGCTTTATGCAGAGCTTCAAAAGCTGCCGGATCGCAAGTGACTTCGATGGAACCGTCTTCATCTGTCACAACGTCATCGGCGCCGTTATCAAGAGCGACTTCCATGACATCATCTTCTTTCAGTCCGGGAGCAAAGAGGAAATAGCCGCAGTGCTTGAACATGAAGGAAACGCTGCCGTCTGTTCCGAGGTTGCCGCCGTTCTTAGAAAGGATGTGGCGAACGTCTGCAACGGTACGTGTGCGGTTGTCCGTGGTGCAGTCGATAATCAGAGCTGCGCCGCCGACGCCGTAGCCTTCGTAACGAATTTCTTCGTAGTTGGCGCCTTCGAGCTGACCGGTACCTTTCAGAATGGCATTTTTAACAGTGTCTTTGGGCACGTTGGCTGCACGTGCCTTTAGGAGAGAGAGTCTCAGACGCGGATTCATGTCCGGGTCTCCGCCGCCTAAACGAGCTGCGACGATGATTTCACGAATGACTTTGGTCCAGAGATTGGAGCGCTTTGCATCCTGACGGCCTTTTCTATGTTGAATATTGGCCCACTTGGAATGTCCTGACATTTAAAAGAGTCCTTAAAGCTATAAAAAGACAATCTCAAATTTTACCAAACCGAAGTGCTCTACTTGCTTGGTTTCGGCAAGTAGAGGAAATCTCGAGGTCGCACCGCTCTTCCTGGCGAAGACTTCAGCTCAAAGAATTTGCACTGTTATTGCTTGTTAAGGGCTGCTCGCTATAAGGAAGTTGGAGGACCGGCGTTTTTCTTTCTGTCATTTCCTAAATTTTCTGTTCGGAGATAGAAAAAATGAAGGAGAGACAAGACTAGTAACACGTATTAATATTTAGCCCTGAAGATCTGATGAGGGCCAAATTCATTTGATCATCAGCTCGCCCAAGACAAATCTTTATTAACGCAGCCGGCAGGCGGGTTCTAACGTTCCACATTAGGAGGTTCCATGAAGAAGTACGTTTTGCCCTACGGGCAAGGCTCAAAAGAAATCGAACTCGATGAGACACTGGTGCTGAAGGAAGTCCGCACCAAAGAGTTCGAGCCGATGAAAAACATCCCCTACGAAATTCTTGAGGCGATCTACCACCCGATCGGATGCCCTCCGATCAACGAGATCATCAAGCCGGGTCAGAAGATTGCCTTCATCTGCAATGACCCGACGCGTGTCGCCAACAGCTTCGACTTCATGCCGGTTCTTGTCAATGAGATGAACAAGCTCGGCGTCAAGGACGAAGATATGCATATCGTCTTTGCGCTCGGCACTCATCGTCCGATGACCGATGAGGAAATGGTCAAAGCCGTAGGCAAAGATGTCGCTTCTCGCCTCAAGATGTACAACAGTCTCTGCAATGAACAGGAAGACTTTAAGTACTTCGGCACGACTTCCCGAGGAACGCCGGTCTGGATCAATAAGCACCTTTGTGACGTCGACCACGTCATTCTGACCGGCACAATCGTTCATCACTATTTCAGCGGGTACGGCGGCGGCCGTAAAGCCATTCTTCCGGGCTGCGCAGCCATGGAAACGGTTCGCGTCAACCACAGCTTCATGCTCGATCCTGCAGCCGGCCTCGGCAAGACCACCGGCAACCCCTGCTATGAAGACCAGATGGAAGGTGTCGCACTCTTCGCAAAAGGACGCTCTCTCTTCTTGTTTAACGCCATCCTGAATGCGAAGCATCAGTTCCTCAAGATGTTTGCCGGTGATTACATCAAGGCTCACAAAGAAGCCTGCAAGTTTGTAGATGAAGTCTACGGAAGCGTGATTCCGAAAGAAGCCGATCTAGTGATCGCCTCCTGCGGCGGATATCCGAAAGATATCAACGTTTATCAGATGCAAAAGACAATGGACAATGCAGCCTGTGCCGTGCGCAAGGGCGGCGCCGTCATCATGGTGGCCGAATGCGTTGAAGGAAGCGGATCTGCGGTTCTGGAAGAAGCTTGTCGCCGCCTCGGCTCCCCGCAAGCCATTAAAGCCGAACTCGAGAAAGATTTTCGTATCGGCGCAAACAAGGCTTATGCGGTAACGCGCTTAATGGAAAAGGCCAAGTACTACTTGGTGACTGCTCTGGATCGTAAGATGGCCCGCGACATGCTTTTCTCTGGCGCCTATGACACCATCGAAGAAGCATTGGCCGCTGCGGAAAAAGAAATCGGTAAAGTGGAATCCGTTATCGTGATGCCGGAAGGCTCTCTCACCGTACCGCGCGTGGAATAACACATTCTTGCCGATTAATGAGCCTGTTTTCCGAGATGCTGATCGAAATATCCCGAGAGCTTCTCCATCGGCTGCCATTGAGCCGCGGCAAAGAGCGGGAAAGAAGCCAAGAGATGCGCGGCCTCTGCGCGCTCTTGCTCGGAAAGCCGGTCGAAGTCTTCTCTTTGGATATGCATTTCGAAAGCTTTCGGACTGACCTTGCGAAGCCGGAAACGAATTTCGCCCTTGTTTAACCCGGCAAAGAAACGATTCATAGCCGTTTCGGCTTCCCCAACGGCTGTCAGGTCTGAGGCAAGCACTTTTTGGTTGTAAGGGAGGCGCGTCAGCATGCAGGGCCGTGCGGCCTGATCCCAATGATCTAAGCCGATCAAGGCTCCGACTTCTCGATTGTCCTGCTTAGAAAATTCAGCTTCAGCCAAAGGTGAATGGATTTTCAGTTCGCTCAATGCCTTCAGTCCGGGACGGTAATGAGATAAGTCCGAATGGTTTGTACCGTCGCAGAGCGGAAGATCCGCTGCCCGTCTTTTGAGCTCAAGGAACAAGTGCTTCTTGCAAAAGTAGCACCGGTCCGTGTGGTTAAACACAACGGCTTCCATCTGCAGAGGGTTTAGATCAAGAAGCTCCATCTCAAAGCTGTTATCCTGCGCCCACTGCACGGCTTCCGCTGTCTCTTCCGCAGAAATATGCGGGCCTCTAACGGTGAGAAGTTTGACAGTGTATCCCAGATACTTGGCTGCAAAGCTCAGGAAACGGCTGTCCAAACCGCCGGAAAAGGCAATCGCCAGCCGTTTATTCGGTGCAATCCCAGAAAGCACCTTTTCGAGTCGGGACAGGCGCGGGTCGTTAATCAAAGCTTTTTCCTAAGGCAAAAGTAGCACCGTTGGGCACACCTTCGTAAACGTACGTTCCGTAGACGGTTTCGATTTTTTCGATAACCATTTGCGGCCACGGACCGAATTCAGCGCCGAAAGCCTTAAGGAGTGCGATGCCGGTCGGCGTCACGGTTTCTCCTTCGGCGCCAAACGGACGAACCGGAATGCCGACTAAAAGCGCTTGAACAGCCGGCGCCGGAGACGGGATCACGCCGTGGGCGCAATGAATGTGTCCGTCAGCAATCGGAAGCGGGCTGACAATGAGACGATCCGGATTCAAACGCGTGAAGAGCTCGCAGTTAAAGCAGATATCCAAAATGCTGTCTAATGCCCCGACTTCATGGAAGGTGACTTCTTCAGGCCCCTTGCCGTGGACTTTACTTTCGGCTTTCGCAACGAAGCCGAAAGTTTTAAGCGCAAGTTCTTTGGCCTTGTCGCTCATTTGAGCTTTTTCAATGATGGCGCGGACGTCGGAGAGGCGACGATGTTCATGTTCGTGAGGGAGCTCAACTCGGCAGAAGGAACCTCGAATGCCGCCGACAAATTTGTCCTCAAGATGCTCAGATCCTTTGAGCTCGGAAAAGATGCCGTTCAGAACGGCGTCTGCTTCCTCATTGTTCATGCCGATCATGCACATTAAGCCGCACAGGAACATGTCTCCTGCGATGCCTGAGTGAAGACGAATTGTGAGAATTTTTTGACCGGCTCCGTGACCGTGGCGTTCGTGATGGTGATGCCGGTCTTCATGGTCATGATCCGCATGGTCATGATGGTGAACGTGCTCTTCGCAGTGATCGTGAGCGTAGAGAGATTCGATATCGTGAAAATGAGGAGTCATTTGATTAGCATCCGAAAGAACTGAGAGTTTTAGCGGCGGTGCAGGCGGCGCCGAAACCATTGTCGATATTTACGACCGAAAGTCCCGGAGAGCAGCAGGCTAAGAGACTGTTCAGGGCAGTTTTTCCGCCGTCACAGACGCCGTATCCCACGGAAGTGGGGACGCCGATGATGGGCCGGGAGGTGAGTCCAGCAAGAACGCTGCCGAGTGCGGCTTCCATGCCGGCCACGGCAATAATGATGCGGTGGCGGTTGATCTCTTCGATTTTGCTTTCCAGGCGCCAGAGGCCTGCTACGCCGCAGTCTTCAAATACTTGGAAGGGAATATTCATGAATTCCAGCGTACGCGCGGCTTCCCAGGTGACGAAGCCGTCTGCGGTTCCGGCGGAAACAACAGCGACACTTCCTTGGTGTCCTTGATCAAGCTTTTTGCAAAAGGCGGTACGGGCCAATGAGTCAAAAGAATAATGCCGGCTTACTTCGGCGGGACAGGAGGAGAAGACCTCTTCACTGAGCCGGGTAAAAAGAATTGCCGGCGCATCCGCTTTGGAGAACTCT
>LARN01000039.1 GCA_000980495.1 Acinetobacter sp. N54.MGS-139
CGGTCTAAAGTCTCCAGGAACTTTGTTCTTCTGGCACCGCCCAGCTGCGGTGAGGTTTCTGCAAATAAATCAGCGAATGTGGGGGCTTTAATCTTCATAGTCACACTTTTCGGTAGTGTGCTAATTATAGCATATCACCCACCTTTTGTGCAGAGGTTCCCTGAAAGACTGCTAGCCGAGATCTGTAGACCAGGTACATTTCTTCATGACTAAGGCCTTCTGTGTAATTTCTTGGCCAGTCCCAAATAATTTCACTATTTAGCATCAGAAAATATCTCGGACAAACAGTATCTACATGTCCGGGAATTCGGTATATCGCACAATGAAACTGCAAACGAATATTCGGGGCGAAGATTTCCTGAAGTCGGTGTTGTAATTTTGACCATCGTCTTGGCATTTTCTTCTCCTTATCCTATGCCAATACGATATCGCCTCCTGCGTTAATATATGGCGCAAAAAGAGGAGGAAAGTCGCCAATAGATAAACTCAATCAATATCATTCAAAAATACATGTTGATTTCTGCGTTTAAATAGAAATAAAGGAGTTTAAATATACCAAAAAAACAAATTTGGTTCTAATATTCTATTTGTTGGACTTTTATTTTACCCTTTAAAATTTAGATAAATTAAATAAATAAAATTAACTATTTTTTATAAAAAAAGAGGCCGCTATAGCCTCAATTTCTTTGTGAGAAAATTACAACGCTTTAATAGTTTCAATAAGCTTATCTACGCTTTCTTTCGGCGTTGCCCAACTAGTGCAAAAACGAACTAAGAATTCCTCTTGCCCGGCATCGCCCTCGCATTCAAATGCATAATCTTTAGAAAGTTTATCTTTTGCTTCACGGGGCAAGAATAAAAATTGCTGGTTAGTAGGTGAGTCCACTAAAAAGCGACAACCTTTTTCTTTGAATGCGTCTTTAATTCTCATTGCCTGATCAACAGCGTGTTTTCCCATTTCTTCGTAAAGACCATCCGTAAATAAGGCTTCGAATTGAACGCCGAGAAGGCGCCCTTTAGCGAGCATGGAGCAATTTTGTTTAATCATGCTTCGGAAGTTTGCGTCCAAGCCGTTTCCTCTCGGGAATACAATCGCTTCTCCCATCAAAATACCGACCTTTGTTCCGCCGATATAGAAAACATCGGTCAAACGGTCAATATCTTCTAATGTAACGTCGTTGCCAGGGCTTTGTAAGCCGTAGCCAAGACGAGCGCCGTCAAGATAAAGCGGAATCACAAATTCCCGGCAAACTTCTGACAGTGCTTGAAGTTCCGATTTGGAATAGACAGTGCCTAATTCAGTGGGCGAAGAAATGTAGACCATGCCGGGTTGGACAACATGCTCATGTGTCGGATCCGCCCAGTAACTTTCTAGATAGTCTCTGAGGGTGTCGGCAGAGAGTTTTCCGTCTTTTCCATCCAAACCAATGACTTTATGCCCTGTCGCTTCAACGGCACCGGCCTCATGAACATTGATGTGACCGCTCTTGCAGCAGACGCATCCTTGATAGGGTCTCAAAAGCGATGCAATAACGGTTACGTTGGCAGGAGTTCCGCCGGTAACAAAATAAACATTGGCCAAAGGGTCTTCACAAGCTTCTCGTATAAGTTCCTGAGCGTGAGCACAGTGTCCGTCAACACCGTAGCCGGGGGTCTGTTCAAAATTCGTCTTAACCAAAGCTTCTAATACTTTGGGATGGGCGCCTTCGGCGTAGTCGCATTCAAATCGGATCATTTTTTGGAATGAAATGGTTGAGGAATTGTTGAAATAATAGGACAAAAAAGCGGGGCCTGAGCCCCGCGAATCATTGCTTTGTTATTCCGCCTGGTCTTTCAGGAAGTTAATCAGAAGGGGAACAGGACGGCCGGTTGATCCTTTTTCTTTTCCGCTCTTATTGGCAACACCTGCGATATCTAAGTGAGCCCACGGGGTATCACCGACAAATTCTTCCAAGAAGGCTGCGGCCGTGCAGGCACCTGCGCCGCGAGAGTCGCTGATATTGGCGAGATCGGCAAAATTGCTCTTCAAAGCCTTGGTAAAGGAAATATCCAGAGGCATTCTCCAAACCGGATCCATTGCGGTATCGCCTGCCATCATGAGAGACATTGCCAATTCTTCATCGTTAGAGAATAAGCCTGCAATATCGTTGCCCAGAGCAACAACGCATGCGCCGGTCAATGTGGCGGCATCGACAACGCACTTCGGCTTGAACTTATCAATGGTGTATGCGAGAACATCGCACAGAACCAAACGACCTTCGGCATCGGTGTTCAGAACTTCAACGGTCTTCCCGGCATAGCTCTTCAAGATGTCACCGGGTTTAGTGGCAGAACTTCCGGGCATATTTTCCGTAAAGCCGACTGCAGCAACGATGTTCACCGGCAGCTTCATGGCTGCTGCGGTTGCGATAGAAGCGATCATGGCCGCAGCGCCGCACATGTCGTACTTCATTTCGTCCATTCCCTTAGCAGGTTTCAAAGAAATGCCGCCGGAGTCGAATGTCAATCCTTTACCGACCAAAGCGACGGGCGCGTCGTCCTTCTTTCCGCCGTGGTATTCGATGACCACCATGCGAGGTTTCTGGTGAGAGCCCTTAGCAACGCCAAGCAGGCATCCCATGCCCAGTTTTTCCATGGCTTTTTCGTCGAAGACAGTTACGTCAAGGCCAAGAGAGCCGGCCAACTTCATGCATTCTTCAGCCATAAACTTCGGTGTGCAGAGATTCGCCGGCATATCCCCGTACTGCTTAGCCATCTGAACGCCAACCCCGACAGATACACCTTCGGCATAGGCTTTTTCTATGTCCTTGTTTTCATCCGGGACATAGAGATCAATGTTCTTAGGCTTCTTCCAGTTAATGTCAAAAGTTTTGTAATTCTTAGGACGATCAAGAGCAGTGCAGGCAATAAAACCGGACTGTTCGGCAATCCATTCAGGAACTTCATCCGGCAGCCACTCAAGGGTGGTCAGGACGACTTCTTTGCCAAGGTAAGCATTATCGATGCCGAGTTTCAAAACGCGCTGAAAGTCTCTGGCCTTGCATTTTCCTAAGCCGACAAACACAACGCGTTCGGCTTTGCATCCCGGAAAATCACGGAAAACTGCAACCTTGCCGACGCAGGGATGAATGTCTCCGGCCTCAATCCAGCGAGAGACAGCTCCTTCGGAAGCCTTATCGAGCGCTTCAGCTGTCGGAGTAAGACCGCCGGCAGGAATTCCGACAACCAGAGCTCCGCATTCGAGCTTTAAAACATCACCGCTAACCATTGAAAATTTCATATTTTTTGTTCCTTATGATTCGCAAACAATTTTTCAATTATAGGAAGACTAGGGTTCGTTGATGAAATATTGAGAGCATTTCAGGAACTTAACTTAGATGAAATTCGCCGGAACTTCCTCAGCGAGAAAGTGCCGGCGATAGAAAAAAGATAACTGTTTAGATTAGGCAGTTTTTGATTGCGAGGTCTTTGCCTTTTCCTTCAAGAATTTATTTTCCCGACGAACGAAGTAACTCGACATCAATCCGGAGAAAACAATAATCAGCATTCCGCAAATAACAGGGAAGGTTGCCGGTTCGAGGAAAAGGATTTCTCCCAAAATCGTTGAGAAAAGAATGACTGTGTACTGAAGAGAACTCGACAGAACCAGATTGCCCCTGGAGAAAGCTCTGGTCAGACAGAATTGACCGCCGGTCGCACAGATACAAAGTCCCAAAATGTATAAGGCGCCCTTAACGCTCCAGGGATGGAAGCCGCCGGTGAGGAATGTTCCGATGAGGCCGCAAATCGCACCGACCAGAACAAGGTAAAAAATAATTCGTGTTTCCGGCTCATGAAGCATGCCGAGTTTCTTAACAAATGTTGTGGCATTTGCAGTGAAGAAGCCCGCGGCTAAACCCACTACAGCGGCATAGTATTCGTGCGGTCCGATGGTTGGTCCGAGCATGATCACGACGCCGATAAAACCGAAAAGCACCATCGCCATCAGTCCCCAGTTCACCCGAGCGTGATGGAGCAGGGAGGTCGTCAGAATGTAGGCTCCGACAAACAGCGGCGAGGTGTAATTCAATGTCATCGCCAGCCCGATATTCAGATGAGAGACGGAATAAATGCCGCAGATGATTGAAAGGGTGCCGCACATCGAGCGAATCAGATGCTGCCAGGGATGCGTGGTGGAAAGCGTAATGCCGCTGAAACGCATAACGCCGTAAAAGAGTACAACGCCGAAAATTGATCTGAAAAAGAGGATTTCCCAGCTTCCGATGCCTTCAAAACCGGAATATTTCACGAACACGGCATAAAAGGCATAAAACAATGCCGCAACAACCATCCACAGAGACTGCACGGACCATCCTCCTAAAAAAGAATATCTTAGTCGTCAAATCTTTCGCATAGAAAACTGTGGATCACGATATTTTCCCCTACGACCTTTCGATCACTATTTTTATCAGTGGAAAGGAGCAATTTTTTGACTAAACTTTCTTGAATATTTACTGATTCAAAAAAGCCATGCAACAAGAACTCAAATCGCTTTTTGCCGAAATTGTCGGCCTCAATAACGTCATTGATGATCCGGCTCTTTTCGGACCTTACACGGATGATTTCACAGACCACTACGTCTCAAAGCCTTTGGCTGTCGTCCGCCCCTCTACCACCGAACAAGTTTCAAAGATCGTCAAACTTTGCGCTCAATACAACGTTCCCATCGTCACCCAAGGCGGCAATACAAGTCTGACAGGCGCAGCGACAACTTATCGACCGGATGCTGAAATCGTCCTGTCCATGACAAAAATGAAAAACGTCATCGACGCGGACCCCCTTTCAGACACGTTAACCGTTCAAGCCGGAATGACATTGGCCGAAGTGCATGAAGCTGCAGAAAGTGTTAATCGTTTCTTCCCGCTGTCTTTTGCGGCAGAAGGCAACGCAACCATCGGCGGCTGCTGTGCCTGTAATGCCGGCGGAGTGGCCGTACTGCGTTACGGAACAACACGCGACTTGGTTCTCGGCGTTGAAGTCGTCCTTCCCGACGGCCGCATTTACAACGGTTTAAGACGTCTTCGTAAGGACAACACCGGATACGATTTCAAAGACTTATTCTTGGGCAGCGAAGGGACGATCGGCATTATTACTGCTGTAGTTCTGAAACTCTTCCCGGCTGCGAAAGAAAAAGAAACCGCTTTCTGCTGTCTGAACAGTATTCAGGATGCCGGGAAGCTTCTGAACCGATTCAAGATGAAAGCCGGTTCTTCTCTGACAGCTTTTGAATTGATCAGCGATTTGCCGATCGGGCGGGTCAAAAAGTACCTGCCTGATATCGAAGTGCCTCCGCTCAGCGACTCTCCCTGGAAAGTGCTGGTTGAACTTTCCCTGGAAAAGAAGCCTCAGGAAAGCATGATGGAACACATCTTGGAAGGTGCGTTTGAAGACGGAGAAATCACCGATGCCGCCATTGCCAGCTCTCTGCAGGACTCCCATACGTTCTGGCATGTTCGCGAATCAATCCCTCTGGCCGACAGAACGGCCGGCGGCAGTATCCATAGCGATGTCAGCCTCCCCATTTCTTTAATCCCTGAGTTCGTCGAAGAAACAAGCGCAATGCTTTTATCCGCTTATCCCTGGCTCGGGCTTTCCATCTATGGGCACTTGGGCGACGGAAACCTTCATTTCAATTTCGTCAGTCCTGAAGACCCGGGTGCAACCTACCGAAATGAAGAAGGAATTCGAGAAATTCTTTATAGTCAGGTTAATAAGTTTGAGGGCTCGATTTCAGCCGAACACGGCATCGGAATGCTGAAACTTGACCATAATTACCAATTCAAGGATCCTTTGGAAATTGAGATAATGCGCAAGATCAAAAACGCTTTTGATCCGAAGGGCATCATGAATCCCGGGAAGCTCTTGAAAGCGGAATAACCAACGAGGAAACTGTGGGTAAGAAATCAAAGAAAAAGGAAAAGAAGATGGCAGTCAAAGAAACTCGAAAACTCGCCAAAGAGGAACCTTCCGACATTGCATCCGAAGTTCTCGATGACGGTTACATCGATGTCATGGATGACAAAACCGTTGCTCTTTTTCCTTTGGGCGACATGATTATTCCCACAGGCATCGACTACAAACCCGGTGATCCCGAAGAAGATGCACTGGCGGTAACCGATGCGCTTCCTGAAATTGAAGATCTTTGCTTCTTAGAAGTTCCGAAGGTTTTTTCTTTAAAGGGAAGTGTGGTCACACCGGCGATGATGCTCGAGCTTTCCCGAGCCGTCCAAAGAGTTTTGATTCGCCCGGAAGTCTCCGGCGTTGTCGTTACTCAGCCCGCGGACAACATTGAAGAAACGGCTTATTTCGTCAGCATCTCCTTGTCGGATGTCTTCCAGAATCAGAATTCCAAGCCGATCGTCTTTACGACCTGCATGAATCCTGAGGACCCGATGTTTGACGGAACCAAGAATCTTTTAGATTCCATCCGAGTTGCCTGCCACGACGTGAAGGGAGACATCTCGACCGTTGTCGTCTGCATGAACGGCGAGATTCATGCGGCCTCCCGTGCTCAGCTCACCCATACCAACAAGGCTTCCGCCTTGGCTTCTCCGGGCTGGGGCCCCGTCGGCTATGTCGACCGCGACAATGTTTATTTCCGCTGCGGTGCATTAGAGCTCGATACCGGTTTGAACTTCCCGATGCTCAAAAAGCTTACGGCCAAAGTTCCTGTTGTTAAAGCCATGTGCGGAGACGACGGTGCGCTTCTTGAAATGGTCCTTGAAAAAGAACCGGACGCGATAATCGTTGAAGGCTTCGGCCGCGGCAATCTTCCGGCCGGAATGATGCCTGCGATTAAAAAAGCAGTAAAGAAGGGCATCTTCGTTGTGATCTCGACGAGAGCTTCTTCCGGCCGTGTCTTAGACAGTACGGTTTTCCCGGGCAGCGTCGCGCAGTGTCTCGAATGCGGCTGTTTACTAGCAGGTGAAACAACGACGTCTAAAGCCAGACTTCTTTTGATGTATGTTCTTTCTCAGAAAGAAGCGATCCAATTGAAGAAAGAGGATCCTGAAAGATTCTTCGCCTACGTACAGGAATGTTTAGATCCGGTACTCACCAATCGTCTCTTCGGTTAATGAGTCAAAAATTTGCTTCTATGGATGAATTATTCGAAGCGCTGAGCCATTCAGCGTTTCGAAGCAAATTTCGTTTGTCTTATGCCGACAGAACTTATGCCGAGACTCGCAATGACGAGCTCTTGAAGAAACACGCAAGACAAATTCTTCACGACAGAATCGGAAGCGCGCATCCAAAAAACGACGGCAAGCAAACGCCTTATAAAGGACATCCGATCTTTACTGCTCAGCACGCAACGGGATGCTGCTGCCGCGGATGCCTTTATAAGTGGCACGGGATAGACAAGGGCAGGGAACTAACGGAAGAAGAACTCAATAACCTGAGCGATGTGATCTTGGAGTGGATTCATCGAGACTTACAAAAACCAGCTCCGAGGAAAAGAGTACGCAAAGGCGAAACTCTGGATCTTTTCGACCAAAATTAAGTTGCTTTTTGTGAAGGTTTTCAAAACATTCCAAAAAGGCTTCTTAAGAAACTTTCGGACTCAATCTAACTAAAAGTTATAACTAACCATCCATAAATAGTATTGGATTGAGAAGAAAAGAATTTTTATGATGGAGGCATATAGAAGGAGAAAATATGCCTCTTAACCGCCGTTCATTCCTCGGACTTTCAACAATTCTTTTGACTTCTCCTCTGCCTGTGTTTTCTTCGGAAAAGAAATCCGCCAAGAGAATCCTGGTTTATGGTGACTCGAATTCTTTCGGATGGGCCTGGAGCCCGGAAAAAGACATCTATCGTCTTCCAATCGATCGAATTTGGCCTCAGGTCATGGCTCAAAAACTTGGCCCCGATTATGAAGTCGAAGTTAATGCCTTGGGCGGCCGAACCGTAAAAAGAGATCAAAAAGACGGAAACGGAACCGACAAAAGCCTTTCCGGTAAGTTGTTCAATGGGATGGTGTCACTTCCTGCGGTTCTTTCCGAAAACCTTCCTCTGGATTTAGTCATTATCATGCTCGGAACCAATGACGCGAATTCAAGATATAAGAACAATCCAAAAGCGATCGCCGATGATCTTGAAGAGATGATTCGTAAGATTCAAGCAGGTGAATGGCAATCCAACACTAAATTTAAGACACCAAAAGTCTTAGTCATTGCACCTCCGCTGCAGCCGAATGAAACTGCTTACGGCGATGCATTCAACGGCGCAGAAAAAATCACCAAAGAGCTTCCGCCGCTTCTGCAGGAAAAATGCCGAATGCTTGGCACCGAATACATAAACGCTCAAGACTTCGTGAAAGGTATTCCCGGACAGATTGACCGTGTTCATCTTTCTCCGGAGCAGCACAAGGTTTTAGGCGAGGCGGCAGACGCAAAGGTCAAAGAAATCTTTGCGCATTGATTGTTGAAAGAATCTTAGGTGGGATGAATGAAACTTCTGAGCGCTGCCGCCGCAATCTCAGCTTGTTTACTTATGTCCGGAAACATCATGGCCCAAAACATTCAGATCAAAGTCGACGACAAAGCCTTTACGGGAGAGTTGAACAACAACGATGCCGCCAAAGACTTTGCTGCAAAGCTTCCGCTGAAACTCAAATTTGAAGATTTCGGAACGACGGAACGGATCTCTTATCTTCCGAAGCCTCTGAGTTTGGGAACTGCTCCAAGAAACTGTGATCCGCAAAAAGGCGATATTGCTTATTACATTCCTTGGGGAAATTTGGCGGTTTTTGTTAGAGATTTCCGCCCGTCTGACAACTTAGTCCCGCTCGGAAAACTTTCTTCAAAATCGCTTGAGGCCATCCAAGAAAGCGGCTCCAAAGATGTTGAAATCAGTCTTGTTAAGTGAACGATATGGAAACAACAGGATTTTTGAGAAGAACGATTCTTTTAACGGCAGCTGCAATGCCGATGATGGGAAGTAAAGTGTTGGCAGCAACTCCGAATCAAGGTGCATCTACCGTCTATTTTGCAAAAGACATCAATGCAGAGAATTTTTTAGCAATTTATGACCGACTTAAAAAGGACGGAAACCTTCCGGACGACGGAAGACTCACGGGAATCAAACTTCACGGCGACGATGTCGATACGAATCGAGCGATGTGGGAAGCGCTGCTGAATCACATTCCGAACAGCAAATTTGTTGAATGCAACTATGCCTCAATCTATCCGGCCGGAAGAGGCAATACGCAAGGAAATATTCGGGCGATTACTGCTCAAGGCGTCGACAAGAATCGCCTCGATATCTTGGATCGCAAAAACGAATTCACGGAAATTTCTATCAAAGGCGGAAAAGAATTAAAGTCCCTCTCCGCGCCGACCGCCTTATTGAAGGAATACGGCTGTGTTGCAGTGACGGCAAATTTCCGAATTCCGAGTTTTGCGAGATTTTCCGGTGCTTGTAAGAACGTCGGAATCGGTTTAGCGGAGTGGGCAAGACTCAAGTTCATGGCCCAGGAGTCAAAAAAGATGCTGGTTTCTTCAGAAGACTCGCTGACGCCTCAAAAGGCATTCACGATGCAATGGGCCATCGACTGCTTTTTATTAACGTGGTCTCAAACATTCACGTTGATCCGCTGAAAGGCACCAAAGTCCGAACCGGAAATCTCGGCATCGTCGGATCTCTTGATTTGCTCGCCGCCGACCAAGCTGCAGCCGACTTAATTTACGGGCTATCGCCGGCCGAATACAACGCTTATTCGCTCCAAGAAAAGATTGACAGAGGCTTCCTTCAGCTCGAGTACTTGGACGAAATCGGAGCTGGAAACCGTACCTACAAACTCATAACACTCTAATTCTTATAGGAAAAATCATGAAAAAACTCCTCATAGCCACACTTCTTGGTTTAGCCGCGGCCGGAGCACAAGTTCAGGCCAAAACGCTGCTTGTCTATTACAGCTTCACCGGAAATATTGAAAAGGCCGCTGACGCCGTTAAAGACCAAACCCCGACGGATGTGCTTCGGATTCAGCCGGCGCAAAAAGGCTTGAACTACGCGGCTAACAATTATTCTCTCGGAAGTGATTTGGTGGACCAAATTCGAAGCAAGCCGAATGACGCTTTTTCTTATCCCGCCATTGATCCGGTAAACGTGGACTTTTCAAAATACGATACCGTTATCATCGGTACGCCGCTTTGGTGGAGCAATATGGCGGCACCCATGCAAACGTTCTTATTCCACAACGGAAAGGCAATGGCCGGCAAGAAAATCGGTTTGATTGTCTCGAGCGCCAGCAGCGGAATTTCCGGCGTTGAAAGAGATGCTAAACGCCTTATTCCTGAAGGCAACTTCACAAAGAGCCTTTGGATCCGCTCTTACCAAGTTTCGTCCGCACCGAAGATGGTGTCCGAGTGGCTCAAAGCCAACGATCTGGCTTTCAAGTAATTTTTTCCAATAAGAAAGGCGCCGAAGCGCCTTTCTCATCAAATATCAAGAAGATCTAATCGATCAGATTAATATTGGTCGAACATTCTCTGGATTTCTTTCGGATCCTGAGTCTTCGTCAGAGCAAGCTGCAGGAGCAGACGAGCTTTCTGAGGATTCAGTGTGTCGGACTCTAAGAAGCCTGCCTTCGTCCACATGGGCAGAGAAACTGTTGTAGCACCGTTCGGAACACGAGCGCTTCTCACAACGACTACGCCTTTAGCTACAGCGTCTTTCAGACCTTCCATTGTCGGGTTGGCGATAGAGCCGTTGCCCGTGCCGGCGTGAATGATGCCTTTGGCACCGGCTGCAACAGCTGCGTCAGCCATCACACGGTCATCATCAACGTGTGAGTAGATGATGTCAACGCGGGGCAGCGTATCGAGTTTGCTAACGTCAAATTCGCTGTTCGTAGTGTGACGTTTTGTGGACTGCTTGTAGAAACGAACCTTATTTCCGCTCACATAGCCCATAGCGCCGAGTTCCGGAGACTTGAAGGTAGCCGGGTTGGTCGTATTGGTCTTGGTAACGTCGCGAGCGCCGTTGATTTCATCATTCATGACGATCATCACGCCTTTGCCCTTGGCTTCAGGCGTAGAAGCAACACGAACGGCTTCGAGCAGGTTCATCGGGCCGTCTGCGGAAATGGCTGTTGCAGGACGCATAGCGCCGACCAAAATCACAGGCTTGTCGCTCTTAGTGACGAGGTTCAGGAAGTAAGCGGTTTCTTCCAATGTGTCGGTACCGTGTGTAATCACAACGGCGTCAACCTTCGGATCGGCCAGCAGTTCGTTAACGCGCTTGGCCAGTTTCAGCAAGGTCTTTGTGTCCATGTTGTTGGAAGAGATCTTGACGACCTGTTCTCCGGAAACATTGGCATAGTCTTTCATTGCCGGAACGGCTTCGATCAAAGTCTGAATGCCTAAGTCACCGGCTTTGTATCCGGTTGTCTGAGTGCTGGAAGCGGCGGTACCGGCGATCGTTCCGCCTGTAGCCAAAATCTTAACGGAAGGGAGGTCGGCAGCGAAAGCCGCGGTGGCAGCCATCAGAGCTGCGGAAACGAGAATTTTCTTGAACATTTTTTTGGATGCAAAAAGTTAGCCTCAATCCTAAAATTGAGGAATTACCCACCTAAAAAGGTATTTTTAAACCCGGGCATCGGAATGCCCGGGACAAATAATCAAAAATTATTTGTAGAGGTCGTTGACAACGTCACGAGCAAACTTGTCCTGGGCCTTGATCAGGTCGCCGAGTTCCTTGTTGTCTTTGAAGTCGAGAGCCATACCGGCTTTCTTATGAGCTTCAATGACAGCAGGATCCTGCATGGTCTTCTTGAAGGCTTCAACGTAGTACTGAATGACTTCGGGCTTAGTTCCCTTCGGAGCAACTAAAGCACGAGCAGAACCGTACCATTCGGGGTAGAGGCCTTTTTCGCCGAGTGTCGGAACATTCGGGAGTTCAGGATCACGTTTGGTGTTGAAAACAGCCAGAACGCGAAGTTCGGGTTTGTCGCCCTTAACGAGCTTGGCAACGTCAGCAACCTTGGCGCAGGTGAAGTCAACTTCGCCCTGACGAAGAGCCAGCAGCTGGTCGGCTGTACCGCCGTAAGGAATGGCTTTGTACTTGAAGCCGGCGCTCTTAGCAAGCAGCTGAGCAGCAGTGTGGTTGGAAGCCTTGTTGCCGTTTGTGGAGGCTTTCAGGTTTCCTTTCTCTTTAGCGGCGGCAACGAGTTCTTCGATAGTCTTGTAGGGAGAATCGGCCTTAACAGCAACAACACCGGCTTCCGTCAGATGGTTGGCGATAGGAACGATGTCATTGATGGAGAAGGGAGCACCCGGCTGTGCAGCCAAAGTTGTGAATGTCGGCAGGTTGATGAAGCCGATGGTCTGGCCGTCGGGTTTGGACTGAACTAATTTTGTCCAGCCGATCTTGCCGTCAGCACCG
Source organism: Acinetobacter sp. N54.MGS-139 (assembly GCA_000980495.1). Taxonomy (GTDB): domain Bacteria; phylum Pseudomonadota; class Gammaproteobacteria; order Burkholderiales; family Burkholderiaceae_F; genus Parasutterella; species Parasutterella gallistercoris. The sequence goes on from LARN01000039.1 coordinate 12,427, forward strand.
GGAAGGTTCTGAATGATGATGGTTTTCGGAATGTACTTCTGGGCTTCGGTAGCAAGAAGACGAGCACCTGTGTCTGTGCCGGAACCGGCTTTGTAAGCAACGATAACGTTGACGTCACCGGTCGGTTCCCATGCCATAACTGTCATCGGCAGGGCCATAGCAACTGCAAAAGCTGCGAGTACTTTTTTCATTTCAAATATCCTCCTAAGGATGGTGATTTTTTTTACTGCTGAACCCAGATCACATTTGCAGGATCATTTATCCGACAAATGACGACTCCGAATCAGTAATGTGGATATTAACCCACGCTTACAAATTTTGGAATAAAAATCTGTGAAATGGCTATCGAGTAGGGTCTCGCTGAATTCCAGCGAACCCCCTCTCACACCACCGCCCGTACCGGTCTGGTAGGCCAAGTCCCCTTGGTTTTACGGCGGTTTCTCAACGTTTTAACCTTTATAGCACCCTAACCACGACCAACCTCTTTGTTTGAGGAAGTCTGTGGTCAGAGTGGTCGCAAGAATGTGACTGTTGGATATTCGCCAATAACCCTTTCGA
>LARN01000040.1 GCA_000980495.1 Acinetobacter sp. N54.MGS-139
TTCAAGCAAGGATAGAATGGTGGGATGAGCGAAAGCGCCGGAGGGGCGGTTCGCTTGTTCCACTACGTTCCACAAGCGAACCGCCCCTCCGAAGAGCAAACTAAGTTATGAATTTAGGGCAGACACAAAATTTGAGACACTCCCGCCAAACCGGAATATCCAGAGACTCGGAAGACACATTCAGTTCAATTTCGTCGATAACCTCAATGGCACCCAAATAAACGAGCATGGCAAAGAACGCGAGCGAGCAGAGCACGCCGAAGAAATAAAGCGTCTTGCGAAGCCATCCGTGCGTAATGCTGTAGAGCAGATTCATGGTGAAGTTGCTGCTTTCTCGGAAGGCAATCGAGGTGCCGAGCAGCACAATCCACACAAAGAAATTGACCGTCAGTTCCTCGGATGCGGAAAAAGACAGGTTTGTGCAGTAGCGGATGATGATGTTGATGAAGGCAATGCAGGCCATCACCGCAAGCAGAAATGGCCCCTGGTTCAGAAATCTTGCTAAAGACAGAGGTCTGGTCAAACTTAATTTTCTTAGGATTTATAGCTTGTGCCGCCCGCTACAGCATGTGGACGATGGCGGTGGAAACTATCGGGCCCGATCGAACCGCCTTATACCTGTACTTAGTGCCGGTGATTTGTTTAGTGTGTTCTTACCTAATCCTTGGTGAAAATCTGACTGCATGGTCAGCCGCCGGGACTTTTTTAGTGCTATTCGGTTTAATTTTGTCTCAGCTGGATTCTTCTTCATTGAAGAAAAGAATAAGAAAAGCCTCTGAAATCAGCTGATCTTTCAAAGTCGGCCGAAAAAGTTTCCCGAAAAGAAATAGGCTTTTCAAAAACCCGTCATGTCTGTGAACGGCGGAGTTAGTGAAAAGCCTTTTGCGCTAAAAGCGCCTTTTAGGCAGCTTTGAGCATTTCTTCTGTCAGAGCAACAGCTCGCTGAGCTGCTTCTTTAAAGAAAGATTCATAAGAAGTCGGAGCATGACCGGAAGCGTCATCCGAAATGGAGCGAATCACGACAAACGGAATTTCATTGACAAAGCACACCTGTCCGATTGCCGCGCCTTCCATTTCAACCGCTTCGGCTTTAAAGAAATCTCTAATCCAAGCCTTGCGATCGGCATCGCAGACAAATTGGTCGCCGGAAGCAATTACGCCGGTCTCTGTGTGAATGCCCAATTTCCGGGCAGCCTTCTCAGCCTTTTCAACCCAAATGGGATCGGCATCAATGAAGATTTTATTGATCCCGGAAATCAAACCTTTGGGATCGCCGACGCCGGACGTGTCCATATCGTGCTGGCAGACCTGAGAGGCAATCGCAACTTCGCCAAGCTTAAGGTTGGGAGAAAGTCCTCCGGCAACGCCGGTATTAATAATGGCGTTCACGCCGAACTTCAAAACCATCGTCTGAGCGCAAACCGCAGCAAATACTTTGCCGACGCCGCTCACTGTGGCGACAACATCTGTACCGTGCAGTTTTCCGCTGTAAAAATCAACGCCCGAAATTCTGGTGACGGTCACGTCCTGAAGCCTAGCTTTTAAAGCCTCAAGCTCGACCTTCATCGCTCCGATAATGCCGATCATTCAGTAAGTTCTCAGAAATTAATCAAAAGGAAGCGGTTCGCCCTTGGCGTTAAAGAGCGGAAGTTTTTCCAGATAAGAAATATCCGTTCTGGAAGCGGCATCGCCTTCGGCCAAAACAGCCATTTTGCCGACAACGTCAGCACCGGCGGCTGCCGCAATTTCTTCCAAAGCCTGGAGACTGCGGCCAGTGGAAATTACGTCGTCAACGATCAAAATGCGTTTACCTCGCATCTGATCCATTTCTTCTTTATCGACGTAGAGCTTCTGGTCTTTTTCCGTCGTGATGGATTTCACGCCGACGCAGATGGGGTTGTCCATGTAAAGCTTGCGGCCCTTTCTGGCAACAATGTAGTGTGCGTCACCATTCTGGCGAGCCATTTCCTGAATCAGAGGAATGCTCTTAGCTTCGGCAGTTAAAAGGAAGTCATATTTAGGAGCTCTTTCTAGAAGAGCAGCTGCGCAATTAACAGTCAGCTCGGTATCGCCGAGGATTAAAAAGGCTGCAATGCAAAGATCTTGATTAATAGGGCAAAGTTTCAGGGCACGTTTGGTACCGGCAACTTCAATATCGTAATAGCGCATCTATATCTCCCAGCGGAACAAGCACGAATAGGCGGGTATCCTACCTCAAAACACCTATAACTGCGATGATCCGCTCTCGTTAATGCAGGGTTTTCCTTAGTGAAAAAACGAAGTTTTTTGTAATCGAAGAATACAATATTTTTATAGCCTCAAACGGGCCAAAAGCCTGTATGGGACTAGCCAAATCCCTCAATGGTCGTACCGGACTCCATTGAAAAAAGAACACTAAAACAAATGGTGTGCTTCGGCAGTAAATCGACAGCAAATGAGTTTTCGGTTTCCTATCGACCTAAAAATACCTTTTATTCTCTAATCCCTAGGAGTAACTATTGTGAACTTTAAACTCTTAAGCAAAGCCGCCCTAGCACTTGCTGCAATGGGACTGTGCCTTTCCGCCGCCTCCTCCGCATATAAAGCCGAATATAAACTCAGCGTTGTTCCCGGCGCCTCCTCCGGCTGAGGTCAGACTGCCACTTTCTTTGCTGACTGCGTCAGACAGAAGTCCAACGGCCGTATCAACATCAAACCGTATTTCGGCGCTCAGCTGATGGCCGGCAAACAGACTTCCGAACTTTTGCTCGTTCGTCGCGGCGCCATTGACTTCGCTCTGGCTTCCACTATTAACTGATCTCCCCAGATCAAAGAATTAAACCTGACCGCTCTCCCCTTCTTCGTCGCAAACAACCCCGACCGCTACAAAGCCATAGACGCTATTGAAGCCGGAAAATCCGGAAAGATGCTGGAGAAAGCCATCGAAAAAACCGGTGTTAAGTTCCTCGGCTGGTCCGAAAACGGCTTCCGTGAATTAACCACCAGCAAAGACCCGATCGAAAAACCCGAAGATATGAAAGGCATGAAGCTGCGTGTCTGCGGCACCCCGATCTTCATCGATATTTTCTCCTCTTTGGGCGCGAACCCTCAGGCCATCAACTGGTCTGAAGCTGTCACCGGCTTCCAGCAGGGCATCGTCGACGGTCAGGAAAACCCGACCAACGGCATTAACGTTCCGACCAAAGTTTGGCAGTGGCACAAGTACTCTACCGATTGGCATTACATGATCGACCCGCTGTTCTTCACAGCCAATATGAAAGTTTGGAAGGAGTTCTCTCCGGAAGACCAGAAGCTTATCCTCAGCTGCGCGGCTGAAGCCGAGAAATACGGTAAAGCCCTCTCCCGTCTGAGCAACGACAACGGTCAGGCTTACGAATACCTCAAGAGCATCAACAAGCTCCCCGCTGTTACCAATCCGAAGGAAGAACTCAAGAAAAACGGCATGACCGTAACCGAATACACGCCTGAAATGATCAAGCGCTTCTATGAAGCCACAGCCGGTGTCCGTGCTGACTGGACTCAGAAGATCGGACCCGATGTCGTTAAGGCCGCCGAAGAAGATATGAAGGCTGCCAAGTAATTTCTAATTACTTAGCGACACGCCGTGTGCGGCTTCGGCCGCACCGGCTTCACTTTAAAAATAAATATAAGAAGAACAACCATGCTTCATTTCCTCAATACCCGATTTGAAGAGCTGTTAGGGGTGCTGTGGCGGATCTGGCCCTGCAACCGTTGCAGCGCTGGGCTTAATTCTCATTCCTGCCATGGTTAAGAACGGATACGACAAAGCCTTTGCCGCAGCCAACGTTTCCGTGACTTCCGGTTTGGCGATTGTGATCCCGCCGAGTATTGCCTTCATTGTTTACGGCGGCATTGCGGATGCTTCCGTCCCGGCATTGTTCGCCGCCGGCATTCTTCCGGGTCTGCTCGTTGCCGGTTTTCTGATGCTTACGGTGTATCTCATCTCTAAGAAAAGAGGCTATCGCGGACTCCCGCGTCAAGAATCTACTTGGCTCGTATTTAAAGATGCCATTTGGGGCGTCATGACACCAGTGATCATCTTAGGCGGTATCTACGGCGGTATCTTCACACCGACGGAAGCGGCTGCCGTAGCAATCTTCTACGGTTTGTTTGTCGGAACTTTTATTTATAAGACTTTCAACTCTTGGGACAAACTTCTGCACGTCCTCTTTGAATCCGTCAAAGCAACCGCTGTCATTATGTTTGTGGTGACATGTGCAGGTTTGTTTGCCTGGGTTGCCAGTACGGTCGGATTAGTCGAAAGAGGCGCTGCGGTGCTTCTCGCCCTGTCTGATAATCCTTGGGCGCTGCTCTTCCTCATTAACGTCATTCTGCTGGCTGCCGGCATGATCATGGACGCGATCTCGATTTACTACGTCCTTCTGCCTTTCCTTCTCCCCATCGTTCATCATTTCGCATGGGATCCGGTCTGGTTCGGCGTCATGATGACCGTGAACTTAGCGGTCGGACAGGTTACGCCGCCAGTAGCCGTGAACTTATATGTCGGTGCTCAAATCGCCGATCTGACGATGGAAGAAATGACACCGCCGGTCATTCCCCTCTTATTAGCCACGTTGGTGGCCTTAGCTGTCATCGTACTCTTCCCGGGTTTAAGCACGTTCCTGCCGACGCTGTGGGGGCTCTAGGAATCTCCTTTGGGGGGGGGGAGGACTTCGGTCTTCCTCCTTTTTTCTTTTCTTACTTCCAAGTCTCGGATTTGTCTTTGACAATGTAATTCGTCACCCTAACAGTGGAGACCAATCTTCCGTCTTCCGTCTTTACATCTACGTTCCAAAGGTGAGTCGTACGGCCTAAATGCAAGGCGGCAGCTTCTGCATAAACCAAAACCCCCGGCGCCTTACGCACGGAACTGACATGGTTGCCGGAAACCGCGCATCCCACAGGAATGAACCCTTCCGGACAGCTCAAATAAGAACCGTATCCGGCGATGATTTCCGCAAATGCCAAAGAGGCGCCCCCGCACAACACACCGAAAGGCTGAGAGGTGTTGTCGTTCACCGGCATGCTGGCCCGCACAAAACCTTCTCTTTCTTCTATGAGCTTGAGCCCTAAGTTTCCCATCATCGAATGCTCAATTGCTTCTTGTGCTGCGTACTTCTTGTCCATCTCTGTCTCTTCAAATGAATGTCGTCCGGCTATTGTATTTCCAAAGAAAGACCATTAACTCTTAAGAACAATTTTTAGGAGCAGATGCGATCCTCAACTTCAAACCGCCTGGGAAGATTAATCTAAGTATTAATACTTTTTTACACTTTTCACACCCGGGCGGTAAAATTAGGAAGATTTACACCGTTCGTTTTCACTTAATAGAAAACACAAACTTTTATTCGTGGAATTCGCCGCTGATGAATGTACGCATGCTTTCGGCACCGTTTTCCACCTGGAATTACAACCATGACATTAGATTTAGCAAAGTACGGCATAACTGACGTCAAACAGGTTGTTCATAACCCTTCCTATGAACAACTCCATAAAGATGAAACTGCCGAAGGACTTGTCGGTTACGAAAAAGGTGTTGTAACCGAACTCGGTGCAATGAATGTAATGACCGGCATCTACACCGGCCGCTCTCCCAAGGATAAGTTTTTCGTAGTTGACGATGTCAGCAAAGACACCGTTTGGTGGACCAGCGAGGAATATAAGAACGACAACAAACCGCTCTCAGAAGCCTCTTGGAAAATCTTAAAAGACAAAGCCATAGATGAACTCTCTCATAAAGATCGTCTCTACGTCGTAGATGCCTTCTGCGGCGCCAATAAAAACACGCGCCTGAAAGTTCGTTTCATTATGGAAGTAGCTTGGCAGGCACACTTCGTGACGAATATGTTTATTCGTCCGACTCCGAAAGAACTCGAAGACTTCGGAGAACCCGACTTTGTTGTTTTAACCGCCAGCAAAGCCAAGGTTGAAAACTACAAAGAGCTCGGACTGCACAGTGAAACCGCCGTCGTCTTCAACCTTAAAGAAAAGATGCAGGTCATCTTGAACACCTGGTACGGCGGAGAAATGAAGAAAGGCATGTTCTCGGTCATGAACTACCTCAATCCTCTTCGTCACATCGCTTCGATGCACTGCTCTGCCAATACCGACTTAGAGGGAAAGAACACCGCCATCTTCTTCGGTCTTTCCGGTACCGGCAAAACAACGCTTTCAACTGACCCAAAACGCCTGCTGATCGGCGACGACGAACACGGCTGGGATGATGAAGGCGTTTTCAATTACGAGGGCGGGTGCTACGCCAAAGTCATCAATTTGGATAAAGAAAGCGAACCGGATATTTACAACGCCATCCGCAGAAATGCTCTCCTGGAAAACGTCATCGTTGATGAAGCCGGAAAAGTCGATTTCAGCGACACGTCCGCTACAGAAAACACTCGTGTTTCTTATCCGATCTATCACATCGAAAACATCGTTAAACCGATCTCCAAAGGTCCTGCCGCCAAGGAAATTATTTTCTTGTCCGCGGACGCTTACGGCGTTCTGCCTCCGGTCTCGATCCTTTCTTCAGACCAGGCAATGTACTACTTCCTCTCCGGCTACACCAGTAAATTAGCCGGAACAGAACGCGGCATCACCGAACCTCAGCCGACCTTCTCGGCTTGCTTCGGCGCGGCCTTCCTTTCTCTTCATCCCTTCAAGTATGCAAAAGAGTTAGCAAGAAAGGCCCGTGCTAACGGCGCTCGTGTCTACTTGGTCAATACCGGCTGGAACGGAAGCGGCAATCGTATTTCGATTAAAGATACGCGAGCCATTATCGATGACATCCTTTCAGGGAGCATCCTCAAGGGTAAAACCAAGAAGATCCCGTACTTCGATTTAGAGATTCCTGTGACGGCTGAAGGCGCCCATGCAGAAATCCTCGATCCCCGCAATACGTACAAGGATCCGACCGAGTGGGACAAGCGCGCTAAGGCATTGGCTGCAAAATTCATTGAAAACTTCAAGAAGTTCTCGGCAACCAATGAAGAATGCAAGCGCTTAGAAAAATACGGTCCGCATCTCGATTAGAGATCCGAAAACCACGATCCCGGCTTCGCGCCGGGATTTTCGTTTCTATGGTTTTACGGCTTTGGTGCTTTTCTTCGGTAAAGAAAGCACTAAAACATTGAGAAGCACGAGGCAGATACCCGCAGCTTCCCACAGCCCTATTCTTAGATCAAAGGCAAAAACGGAAAGCAAATAAGCACTCAGAGGTTCAAAACAGACCATCAGACCGACGATAACCGCTGAAACGTATTTGAGGCTTGAGAGGTAGCACCAGAAAGCGACAACAGTTCCAATCAGGACAACATATGTGAATGCCGAGATAGACAAGGCAGTCCATTGAACATTCATTGTCCAAGGCGGATTCATTACGGATGCAACAAGACCGCCGAAAAGCATTCCGAAACCGACAACGGGTCCCACGCCGACTTTAATGATGAGTTTTCTCGGCTGAATCGAATAAGCCGCAGAAAAAACTGCCGAGGCCAGCCCCCAAAGCACACCTTCAAACGAGAAATCCAAGGAAGTGAAATTTCCTTTGGTCACGATTAAGAAAACACCGGAAGCCGCAAGAACAAAACAGATTCCTTCCCGAATGGTCAAAGGACGCTTTTCGGTCAATGACAGCCAGCATGCGCAAATCAGCGGAACAAGCGTCAGAACAATGGCGGCGGTACCTGCATTGGAAGCTGCCACAGAAAGCATGAAAGTAAGCTGAGAAACCAGGATTAACAAACCGGCAACTAAGATTCCGACGGTTGTCTTGGCATTCCGAAGCGGAGAAATAATGTTTCTTCCGAAAACCACTCGCTCCATGATCAGCAGGATCAAACCGGCCAAAACCAGACGCATAGATACCAAGTCCAGTGGTGTAAATGAGCACTGTTGAAAAAGATATTGCGCGCATACGCCCATCGAGCCCCAGAAAACTGCGGCGGCGATAGCCAGCCCGATGCCCTTGCTAAAAGATGAATCTCGCATGTCTTTTCTAAATACTTTGGAAAAAGAAAAGACTCACAAAGGAGCCTTTCTAAAAATTATTATTGGTTTTCATTGAAATTTTGCGATGTCGAGGATACCTCAAAAAACCTTTGCTTCCTAAACTTTTAAGAGAATAACTGAGGCGCCGCATTAATCCGAGAGAAGAATCCAGAATCCGGCGCATAACAAAAACTCACGAGCGGCCGACTCGTGAGTTTTGATTTAGATCTGTCGTCAGACTAAGTTAGAAACCGCAGACAAGGATTGCTAACAATGTGCCCGGCCACAAAAGAGCGCCGATAACGACATACATGATGTTAAAAGCAAAATCCAACAGACTCGTCCAGAGAACGGAAAGGACCGGAATATTTGCCCAAAGAAAAGCCAGCATTGCGAGAGCGCCCAAGAAATAAAGGCCGCTCACCCAATTAACAAATTTTTGAGTTGTACGCAGAACCATAATGTTCCTCCCAAGATCTTGAAGGTCAATTCATCATCCTTTCCCCAATAGGGTTAACGAGATGATAAATATGATCGTTAGCCAACAGTAGCATTCTAGACCTTAAAAGCCTAAAAACGAACAAATCCTTAAAGACAACTTAACTCTTGGTGGCTAAAATGGGTATCGGAAGCGGGCCATGAGCCTGACTCCGCCGGAATGACTAAAGAAAGAGAGACATGTATGCTTCAGAATAACCCGGAAAATGACCCTTTAGCTGAAAAACTGATTGACAGCGGAATCGCCTACAAAGGATCTTTCCTTCAGCTGCACAAAGACACTGTTAAAACCCCGGACGGTGTCGTGACAACCAGAGAGTATCTCCATCATCCGGGCGCCTCCATGATCATTCCGATGTTCGAAGACGGCACTGTCATACTTGAACGCCAATACCGCCACCCTTTGCGCAGAAGCTTTCTCGAATTTCCCGCTGGAAAATTGAATCCCGGTGAATCTCCTTTTAACTGCGCCAAACGAGAATTAATGGAAGAAACAGGATACGAAGCGCAGATCTGGAAAAAGCTCGGCCGATTTAATAATGCGATTGGTTATTCTGATGAAGAAATCACCGTCTTTTACGCCGGAGATTTGAAGTATGTGGAACAGCATTTAGATGCCGGAGAAGTTCTTGACATTATTAAGATGCCCTTCTCCGAAGTCCTTAAACAATGCTTGAACGGCGAAATCACCGACGTCAAAACTATCGTCGGTGCCTTCTGGCTCCAAAACTACCTCAGCACTCAGAAAGAGGCAGAAAGGTAGTCTTCTCCTCTAAATATTAGTGTCCTGTTACGGGCCGGCTTGTAAAAGCGAGTCGGCCCGATTGCACAATAATGGCTTCAATGATTAGAGGAGAGGTCTGTTTTGAGCAAAGGAACATGGGAAAGGATTAAAGATCAGGGTGTTAAGGGCCTGCTGCGATTAATCGTGCTGATCTGTTCCCTCGTCCTGATCGGTGTTATTTCTTACGACACTTTTGTCTACAACAATCCGTTTTACCAGAGCGAATTTGCAGAGAAGGTGCAATTTTGGGTCTGCATCTTCTTTATGGTGGATCTGGCACTTGAGTTTATCCTTTCCAAGAGAAAAGCTCGATATATCACGACTTATTTGCTCCTCTTTATCGCCTGTATTCCCTATGGGACACTTCTACCGAAGCTAGGCATTACCTTACCGCGGGACATCGGATATTTCGTTAGTTTCATGCCGCTCATCCGAAGCTGCTACGCTCTGGCCATTGTTGTCGGATGGTTCGCCATTCAAACATCTTCTAAGATGTTTGTAACTTATGCCATCATCTTGTTCTCCGGGATCTATCTGGGGAGCTTGGGCTTTTACGTCTGTGAAACCAATGTCAATCCCGGCGTCAGAACCTATTGGGACGCTTTATGGTGGTCCGTTATGGAAGCCATTACGATCGGCTGCAACATCGAAGCCGTGACCACCGGAGGCAAAGTCCTTTCTGTAATTGTGGGTGTGCTCGGTCTGTTAATCATTCCGATGTTTACCGTGTACGTTAACAATATCGTGTCTGTCTTCCATACCGTGACGAGCGCTGCCGCTGAAGCGGCTGCCGGAAGTCCCGAAGAAAGGGCTACCGCAAACGAAAACAACAAAAAGGACAAAGATCAAAACAACAGCAGCAACGGTTAACATGAGATTTGCAAGCTTAGATTGGGTTATGTCCTTAATCGGCTGAAAGAAAAAGATTATCCTGAGAGGGACGATGATTTCAGGAGGATCTATGGCATACAAAATCATTGATATTCAAGGCATTGGCGAAGCTTACGCACCGAAATTAATTGCAATCGGAATCAAAACGCCGGAAGAATTGCTCGAAGCCTGCCTCACGCCTTCTGCACGTAAGAAAGTAGCGGAAGAAACCGGTATCTCGGGAAAGCTCATTCTTAAATGGGCTAATCATGCAGATTTATTCAGAATCAGCGGTATCGGCCCTCAGTATGCAGAATTGCTTGAAGCAGCCGGTGTTGATACCGTTAAAGAGCTGAAGCACAGAGTTCCGGCCAATCTAACAGCTAAGATGGTCGAAATTAATAAGGCAAAAAATCTTGCTCAGCGCGATCCATCCGAAAAGGAAGTCACTAAATGGATTGAAGAAGCCGGCAAGCTTGAAGGAAAAATTACGTATTAAACGCTAGGCGTAGATTGCGGAATTCGGGCCTCCAATGGAGGCCTTTTGTATTTCTTAGAGGATGCCTTCTTTTGTCTTCTGCGCGATCATCTGTGCAGATTTATCGAGAAGTTCTTTTTCTTCATCCGTTAGTCCCAAGCGATGGACATATTCCACGCCGTCCTTTCCAATTACTGCCGGATATCCGACATAACAGCCGTAGTCTTCTAAATAAACAGAGGCCGGGCAAGCAAGTTTTGCGTCAGAGAAAACGGCTTGAAGGAGTTTAACTGCGCAGGTTGCAATGGCGTAGCAAGTGTATTTTTTACCGTTAAAAACAAGCCAGCCTCCGCCTCTTGCGGCCTTATCAAGCTCCGCCAACTTAAGATGCTGGTCTTTGGCAATTTCTGTGATCGGCTCACCCTGAACGGTAATTGTCGACCAAGCTGCAAACTGTGATTCTCCGTGTTCGCCCAATACATAACCGGCAATGTTGTGCGGGTTCTGATCCAGCGCCATGCTAACGGCTCTTTGCATACGGGCTGTATCCAAGAATGTTCCTGTTCCGAAAACCTGCTGGCGGCTCAAGCCGGTGTAATGCTGAAGCAGACCGGTAATGACGTCACATGGATTCGAAATATTGATCAGGATTCCATGGAAACCGGCTTCTTTCAAGGCCGTTCCGACTTGTTTAGCCTGCCGGCAGTTGAAAGAGTATTCCAGGAAGCGATTTCCGCCTTCGGCCAGGGCCTTGATGTCTCCGAAAGATGTAATGACAACATCCGCATCTTGGAGAGCCTGATAGTCGTTCATGGAAAGCTTTGTATAGGTATCCAAGCGGCCTAAAGAATCCAGAAGATCGTAAAACTCGGCTGTGCATTTAGCCTCATTTGAATCGATGAGCACCAGTTCGTCTGCGATTCCTTTTGTCACCAGAGTATAGGCAACGGTAGAGCCGACATGACCCAGACCGATAACACCAACTTTTCTCATTTTTCCTCTCTATGTTGCTACCTAAGATGCAATCCATTCTAAGTAGAAACCTGGAGGAATCTAAAATTGTTGATAGGATTTTTGCATCAGTAAAGGCTCTTTTTTCCTCACCAGATTTGTCTGGACAGGGAACCTTCTTTGCTCAAATTGCTTGTTGCTTTAGTTTTGTTTCTGGCTTGTTAGGCACTACGGTAAAGGCCTCAAAGCGAAAGTTGCAGGGGTCAAGTGTTTTTGAGGCCCTGAAAAGAGCCCCCCCCCTGAAACTTATTATCAAAATGCAAATTGAGAAATTCTCGGGAAAACTCTAAAACGCGATCTAGTTATATCTTTTTGCTAAGAGGATGAAAAGAGAATTCAGCTTGAGTATTTATAGTGGTGCGAGTGGACGGACTCGAACCGTCACGTCGAAGACACTAGAACCTAAATCTAGCGCGTCTACCAATTTCGCCACACTCGCAAGAAGACGAATTGTACCTGAGTTCTCAAAGTAGCGAAAGCAAAGGAACAAGCAATTTGACAATAAGCAATTTGAGCAGCCGTCGCTTAATGCGCTTTGCTTTAACAGAGGCGTGAGATTGATGCGCAGGCATGATCTCATCCTTACAAGGCGACTCCGGAGTGCGATCCGAGAGCCGTTTTGCTTGGTTTCTACAAAGATTGAAAAGATAACCAGCAACTTTCTAATTCCTCAGCCGTCATGCCCTAACAACTTCGGCTCGAGTTTCTTGTCAGATTGACCATTAAAAAAAGCTTCCCACACCATTAAATGAACCTAACCTAAAGGAAACACCCATCTAACCAATAAAAAAATCCTGCCGGGTGAGCATAATTTTCATAAAAATGAAAAGGTAAGCTTGCGGTATGTTGTTAATAATGATTTAAAGGCTGAAAATCTTAAGGAACCTCTGCACAAAAGGTGGGTGATATGCTATAATTAGCACACTACCGAAAAGTGTGACTATGAAGATTAAAGCCCCCACATTCGCTGATTTATTTGCAGAAACCTCACCGCAGCTGGGCGGTGCCAGAAGAACAAAGTTCCTGGAGACTTTAGACCG
>LARN01000042.1 GCA_000980495.1 Acinetobacter sp. N54.MGS-139
CGGTCTAAAGTCTCCAGGAACTTTGTTCTTCTGGCACCGCCCAGCTGCGGTGAGGTTTCTGCAAATAAATCAGCGAATGTGGGGGCTTTAATCTTCATAGTCACACTTTTCGGTAGTGTGCTAATTATAGCATATCACCCACCTTTTGTGCAGAGGTTCCTTAACAATAACTAAAAATAATTTTCATCCAAACCAATTCAGTGCTATTAGTCCCCTAAAAAACTCAAATCGAGTGGTCGAAGCTCATTCCTCCGTATTACGAACCAATAATGAGAGATAACGATAATCGGAGGATGCATGAGCTCGATCACAGACGTCTATAGCCCCAGGACGACTTTTCGTTGTACACGTCTTCGCGGCGCAAAGGTCGGAAGTTCCGTTTGCCAATTCTGTGCAGTCGGATGCTCCCAGTTAGGATTTTTTAAGGACGGGAAATTAATTGACGTTGAGGGTGACCCCAGAAGTGCGGTCAACGAAGGAAGACTTTGCCCCAAGGGCTCTTCCACGTATGCCTTAAACGACAACCCCTACCGAAAGGTAAAACCAATGTACCGTGCGCCCGGCTCGGATCATTGGGAAGAGGTCACTTTAGACTGGATGCTGGACACGGTGGCCAAGCGTATTTGGGACACAAGAAATAAAGGCTTTGTCGAGAAAGATCCTGCAACCGGCATCACCGTCAATAACTGCGCCAATATCGGCTTTATCGGCGGATCGGCAAACGACAATGAAGAGTGTTATCTCTTTAGAAAACTTTTCACCGGCGGTTTAGGTATTCTTCCGGTAGAAAACTCCGCTCGTTACTGCCACTCGACGACTGTTGCAGCCTTAAGCCCGACGTTCGGCTTCGGTGCCTGCACCAACCCGCCTCGTGATCTTCTCAACAGCGACTGCATCCTGATCATGGGCTCAAACATGGCTGAAGCCCATCCCTGCGCCTTCTATTGGCCGATGCAGGCTAAAAAGAAAGGCGCTGTGACCATCCACGTGGATCCCCGCTACACGCGTACGAGTGCGGCCTGCGATCATCATGTGCACATTCGTCCGGAAACGGATATTGCTTTCCTTTCTGCGGTAATCCGCTACATCCTTGAAAAGGGTTTGTGGTTCAAAGAATATGTGTTGGCCTACACCAATGCTTCGACGATCATCAATTCGAAATTCAACTTTGATGATGTCACCGGTTTATTCAACGGCTGGGATCCGGCAACCCGCTCCTACAGCAAAGAACCGGATTCTTGGGACTATGAATATGAAATGAATCCCGACGGATCGCGCGGTGCCCCGAAGACTGATCCGACGCTGCAGGATCCCCACTGCGTCTTTCAGCTGCTTAAAAAACAGGTCGAGAAATACACGCCTGAAGCTTCCGCCAATATTTGCGGCTGCCGCCCCTGCGACATTGTTAAGGTCGCCGAACTTTTAGCCCAAAACTCCGGACCGGACAGAACCTCGGCGTTCTGCTACGCCACAGGCTTTACTCAGCATTCGGCCGGCTCTCAAATCATCAGAACCTGCGCCATTCTTCAAATGCTGCTCGGCAACATCGGACGCCCCGGCGGAGGCATTCTTGCCCTTCGCGGACACTCTAACGTTCAAGGCGCTACCGATATTCCGACACTATTTGCCGATCTGCCGAATTACATTCCGCTGCCGAAAGTTGCGGAAGGCAATGCCACGCTGAAAGATTACCTCGCAAACGGCCACGGCTTCAGCGGCGCGAGAAATAAGGCGGACGGCATGTGGAAACTCGAAACCGAACGCGGTTCCTGGGCTTCGCTTCCGAACTACATGGTCAGCCTTCTGAAAGCTTGGTACGGCGACTATGCCATGAAAGAAAACGAGTACGGTTTCCAATGGCTTCCGAAACTCGGCGGAAACGAATCTCTGACTGTCACGATCGAGCGGGCCAAGAAAGGTGAAGTCGACGGCTTATTGGTATTCGGCCAAAACATTGCCGTGACCAACCCGAATACAGGCTGGGGACGTACTGCCATACGCAACCTGAAGTGGCTCGTCGTCTGCGACTTATTTGAAAACGAAACAGCTTCCGTTTGGTATGCCGATCCGAACGGCCCCAAACCTTCTGAAGTTCAAACGGAAGTCTTCTACCTTCCGACAAACTCCTGCTTAGAAAAAGACGGCTCCGTCAGCAATACGGAACGTCTGATGCAGTGGCATGACCGTATCAAGGAAGCGCCGGGCGAGTGCAGATCCGACGCCTGGTGGACGTACCAATTAGGCAAGAGACTCAAAGCCATGGCTGAAGCCTCGGGTCTTCCGAGGGATGAAGGTCTTCGCAGCCTGACATGGTCTTATGACATGCCTCAGGGCAAACAAAACGAGATGGGCCTGCCTCCGATTGAGGGCGACTGCGATCTTGATGCCGTTGCCTACGAAATGAACGGATTTGATATGGTTACCGGCAAGCCGATCCAAGGCTCCGGTGAATTAAAGAGCGACGGAACCACAGCCTGCGGCTGCCGCCTGCTTGCCGGCTTTATCAATGAAGCCGGAGAGAACTTAACCAAGCGGCGCGACGGCGGAACAGTCGACCATGAACTTGACCTGACCTATCGTTTCGCATGGCCGACCAACTCCCGCATTCTCTATAACCGCTGCTCTGCCGCTCCTGACGGCAAACCTTGGTCGGAGAGAAAGAAGCTCGTCTGGTGGGATGAAATCGAGCAGAAATGGATCGGTTACGACAAGCCGCAGTTTGACGCTACCAAGCCGCCGAGCTATCGTCCTGCACCTAATGCCAAAGGCGGAGCCGCTTTAGACGGAACCGCCGCATTCGGCGCGCACTCCGACGGTAAAGCCTGGCTCTTCGTGCCCTACGGCATTAAAGAGGGTCCCTTCCCTGTCTTCTATGAATCCGTTGAATCTCCGTACACCAATACGCTTTGGAGTACGAGCCGAGTTCCGGATGTCACGATCATTGACGATCCGATGAATAAAGTCACGGAACCCGGAGATCCGAACTTCCCGACCGTGATGACGACTTACCATATGGTCGAACACTGGATGTCCGGCTCCATGACAAGAACCATTCCTTGGCTTGTGGGTCTGCAGCCGCGGTCCTTCATTGAGATTTCGCCGGAATTGGCTGAAAGCATCGGCGTAACCACCGGCGGCTACGTATCCGTCAGAAGCCCGAGAAACGAGATTCAGGTTAGAGCGCTTGTGACACCGCGCTTGAGAATCGGCGTCATTGAAGGCCGACAGGCAAGCATCGCCGGACGCTTTGTCTGTTCCGGCTACAAGGGCATTGTCTGCGACCCGATTACCAACGACTTAAGTCCGGCAGACATGGCCGGAGACGGTTTAATCCCGAGCTCCAAGAGCTTTGTTGTGAAGATTGATAAACCGGATATGAACAAGGTTGAAAAATTCAATGAGTACCCGGTGGAATATCCGGCCGGAATGTCCGAACCAATTCCTGATACGCCTTGGGCAGCACAACCGGAGGGGAGGAATTAATCATGACATCCGTCAATTCCAAAAACATTTTTGATGTCGTAAAGAAGAAATACGCACCCAACCAACCTGAAAAGAATCACAAGATCGATCCGGTTTACAGCCTGTTTGATCGCGATGATCCGCTTCCGAAGTGCCAGGAACTCGCTTTCTTCACCGACACCTCAATCTGTACCGGCTGCAAAGCGTGCGAAGTTGCCTGCAAGCAATGGAACCAGCTGGAATCCGATCCCTACCATTGGTCCGGCGATAGCTACGACAACACAGGCGATCTTTCTGCCAACAACTGGCGTCATGTGAAGTTCATTGAACGTTTCCCGGAAAAGAACGCCGTGGATCTTCCGGCTCCACAAACCATTGATGCGCTGCTCAAAGAACCGAAAGCCGGCAAATGGCTGTTCATGAGTGATCAGTGCAAACACTGCCGCACTTCCCCATGCCATGAGGCTTGTCCAACCGGTGCGATTGTTCGGAATGAATTCGGCGGAGTTTACTATCAGACCGATATTTGTATGGGCTGCGGCATGTGCGTTGCAGCCTGCCCCTTCGGAGTACCGGAAATCAGTCCGAAAACCGGCCACTCCATGAAGTGCGCCGAGTGCTACGACCGCTTGAAAGACGGACTTCGTCCGGCCTGCCAGGAGGCTTGTACAACCGGGGCCATTCAGTTCGGTCCGAGAGAGCTGATGGTTCGCGAGGCACGCGACCGTGTCAATTATCTGATCACACACGGCCATCCGGAAGCTCAGCTCTACGGTGTGGATCCGTTTGAAAACTACGACAGCTTGAATTCCTTCTATCTTTTGATGGATAAGCCGGAAGTTTACGGTCTGCCCTCGGATCCGGTTACGCCGACAAAATACATGGCCGGCGATTACTTGCGAGGCGCAGCAACGCTCATTCTTTGTGCAGCTGCTGTTGCGGCTTGTTTAGTCTAAGGAGAAAAAGATGAACATGACTAACATGAATAATCCTAAACCTTGGGCTGAAGGCCATCCTTCTTTGTATCAAGGACATGACATCACGCACCGTCCCGACTGGGCAAATATTATTGTCTGGGATGCGTTTTTCAATAACTTAACCGCGGGCTTTATGGTCCTAACCGGTATTGCTTGGTTTGCCGGCCCTCCGCTCTTTGCCGCGCTTCTGCCCTTTGCTTTGACGCTGGCTCTCTTAATCGTCATTGTTGACCTTGTGCTCCTGGTCTTTGATTTAGGTGATCCACCTCGATTCATCCACGCGATGCGCGTGCTGCATTTCACTTCTCCGCTTTCCGTGGGTGTTTGGGGCCTGGCTTGCTATGCGACCTGCTTAGGATGTGCAGTCGGCATTTACTGGCTGTCGGTTTACTCCGTCGCAACGAATGACTTTTTAGCGCCCTACATCGCTTGGCTCGATATCCTGATGCGGCTCTTTACCGTGTTGGCGTTTATCGGTGCCGTCGTGGTCATTTGCTACAAAGGCGTAGCTTTTAGCTGCACCTCTCAGCCGGGCGTAAAGAAAGCCCGCTGGCTGACTTCTTTCATGGTATCGGATGCCCTTCTAATGGGCTGCGGACTCTATGCCATTATGGCGGCCTGCTTAGGCTTTTGGGACGCATGCGCCTATCTGCTTCTGCCCTTCATCATTCTTGAAGTCGCCAGGACGGTCGCCTTTAGCCTTCTTTGGATGGAAACCGCAGAAAGAGCTAGGAAAGTTTATTCCGGCGAGAACACGCTGCTGCGCGTCTGGGTTTACTTAATCGGCGGTTTGCTTGCTGCCGTTTTAGCGTTCTTCGGCGTATACGGAATGTGCGCTGCAGGGGCTTTAGTCCTGCTTACCGGCGTATTCGAGCGCTATTGGCTCATTGGAATTACCAAGAAGATTTAGGGCATGATTTGAGATAAGAACCGAGCCTCTCACGAGGCTTAGGTTCTTTGTGCTTTCCGTTCAATATGGTTTTGCGAGATGCTTTGAAAAACTCTGCAATAGAAAGTTGCTCAATGTGCCAACCTCACATAAGACTTCGCTCAATGTGGTGAGGTAATATCCGACGCTCAAATTATGTTTTTTTTTCAGGATAAGTTGTTGATATGTGGCGATTGACTTTCCCGGTTTTAGGTGCGATTTTATTCGGAGCTCATTTATACTTTTGGGGAAATTATCTTCTTTTTCCCATCCCCCTTATCCTACTGATTCTGCTGTTCATTCCTTTCAGACCGGTTTGCTGGCTTTGGGAGATCTGCCTGATTTGTTTCGGTGTTGAGTGGCTGATTTCCGCCTACCAACTTTATTTACGCCGCATTGCGGCAGGGATGCCTTTTGCTCTTGGCACTTCGATTCTGGTTGTCTGCGGAATTTTAACAATGCTCTCAGCGCTTGTATTCTTCAGCCGCAAAATTAAAAACCGTTATCCGCTTCACGTCTAACTCACAGTTTCGGATATGAGAAAACGGCATACCCGCGAAGATCTGCCGTCAACATTCGCTAATTTTAACTAAAAGGCGCCTTCTACTCGCATCTTCATCAGTTCATTTGCAACGTAGGCCATTTCCTGCGGTGTGCCTAAGGAAATACGGCACCAGTTCATTGCCGGCGGGAACGGTCTTCCGACCAAAATGTTTCTTGCTGCCATCTTCTTCTGGAACGCACGAATCGGCTCATTCAACTCAAAGAACATGAAGTTCGTACTCGAGGGAAGATATTTAACACCGAGCTTGTCAAAACAAGAAGCCAAAATCTTGCGGCTTTCCAAGTTTGAAGCTCTGGAATATTCCTGAAACGGCTCATCATCCAATGAAACCAAAGCCGCGGTGACACCGGGGTAGTTTAGTTTTTCACCTGCCACCTGATCTTTCATCATTTTAATAATCGCCGGAGCTCCTACCGCAAATCCTACCCGCATGCCGGCCATGGCGTATAGCTTCGAGAACGTCTTTAACAGAACCACGTTGTCTAAACCGTCCTGGATCAAATTGGCCATCGATTTAAAGTTCGGATCACTGACGTATTCTGCATAAGCCTCATCGGCAATGAACAAAGTATTGTCCGGTTTACTTCTTACCCATGGGTCGATCTCAGAAGCCGGAGTAACGGTAGACGTAGGATTGTTCGGATTCACGAAGTAAACAATAGAGAATCCGTCGAAATCATCCACAGCCTTTTTCAATCCGGCGACATCAACCTTCCAATTTGCAAGCATCGGCACTTTTACAATGGGCACGCTATAGAGCTCGGCGAAGTGCTGTCCATCGCCATAAGTAAGTTCCGGGATTACCAGCTGAACTTTCGGCAAACGCTAATACGCACCCAACAAAGCTCGGATACCCTCGGAAGAACCGTCCGTCAAAAGGAGAAAATTCTTCGGCACGTTGTACATGTCACAGAGCTTGGCGTGAAGCTGTGTAATCTCTGCTTTAGCGTAACGGTTTCCTTTTGCGACGGCATCGCGTGCTGCGGCCTGAGCGCTCGGACTCATACCCAGGGCGTTTTCGTTAAAGTTAATTCGAATCGGATTATCTGCAGTCGGAGCGATGAAAGAAACATTCGCCGGTGCCTGTGCAAAGGCTTTGACAGGAAGTGCGGCACTGACAGCAGCCCCTAACAGGCTGAAATTAAGGAAAGTCCGTCTTCTTAAAGCGAGAGAGTTTGACATTTTAGTTCTCCTGTTTGTGTGTTCGAATGCACTTGAACTACATGCATATTTCGTGCCAGCTTTTTTGAGGAGTGATTAGCGCTTCAAAACGAAGCAAACAGGAAAACGACAGAAAAATCCCCGCTTTGTGCACAACTAAGTAGCGAGAAGCACAAAAGCGGGGCAATTTTTATTTGAAATTTTGAAAAATTCCAATAACTTTCCATTAGTGGAGCAAGAGCATCACAATAAAGAAGACGGAAAGCAAGTACATCTCGATGCGAATCTTCTTAAATTTTCCCGAGATCAAGTTAATCAGAACATAACTCAGTAAACCGAATACGATGCCGTTTGCAATACTATAAGTAAGCGGAATAGTGATGATGCAGATGAAGGCGGGAATGGCTTCTGCGTAGTCATCCAGGTCAATTTCCTTAATACAAGAGATCATTAAGAAACCGACCAAGATCAAGACGGGAGCGGTAGCCTGCGCAGGAATCGATAAGAAAAGCGGCGCAAAGAAAAGAGACAGGAAGAAGCAAACCGCAATCACAAAAGCCGTTAATCCGGACTTTCCTCCGACGGAAACACCGGCTGCGCTTTCAACGTAAGTGGAAATCGCGCTCGTTCCTATACAGGCTCCGATGGTTGTACCCATAGCATCTGCGAAGAAGGATTCTTTCATTCTCGGCATCTTTCCGTCTTTGACGAATCCGCCTTTATACAAGAGGCTCACCAGCGTGCCTAAGGTATCAAAGAGATCCATGAATAAGAAAGAGAAGACAACCATCACCATATCCACGGTGAAAATGTTGTGCCACTCGAATTTCATGAAAATCGGTTCAACGGAAGGCGGTGTAGAAACAAAGCCGTCGAAATGAGTTAGGCCGAACGGTATGCCGCAAATCGTTGTAATTGCAATACCGATCAGTAAAGCTCCGGGAATATTTTTAACCAGAAGAACGGCCGTTGAAATTAAACCGACGATAACCAGCAACACGCTCGGCTGGAAAATTTGGCCCAGAGCAACAAGGGTCGCGTCATTCTTGACTGAAATTCCAGCGTTTTGAAGACCGATAAAGGCAATAAAAAGACCGATACCTACACCAATTGCCTTTTGAATACTCGGCGGCAAAGAATAAACGATCTTTTCTCGGACGTTGGTCACAGTAAGGAGAATAAATATCAAACCTTCCAGTAGCACGGCAGTCAATGCGAACTGCCAGGTGTGCCCCATAGATAGGCAAACGGTATAGGCAAAGAAGGCATTGATGCCCATGCCCGGCGCAAGTCCGAAAGGCATCTTGGCATAGAGCGCCATGATGAGCGTCGCAATACCGGAGGTAATTGCCGTAGTTGCAAATAGCGCCCCTTTATCCATTCCCGTTATGCCAAGAATGGCCGGGTTTACAGCCAAGATATAGGCCATTGTGAGAAAGGTGGAGACGCCTGCGATGATTTCGGTTCTGATCGTCGTCGTTGCAGGATCAAATCCGAAGTATTTTTGGAGAAGCTTATTCATTTCAACAAACAGAGTTTGAAGAGCAGGAAAATTAAGGAAAACTTGAGAATTAAAACCGTTGTTCTCAAAGTTTCTAGCGAAGGCTCATGATTTTAGAAGAAAATTTTCCCGATTCTGAGGAAAAATCCTAGAAAAGCTGTCCAACCCTTTGAGAACAAAAAGCGGAAGATTGATATTTTCAAAAATTATGAAGCCAACGGTGTTGAGAAAATTCAGCGGAAATTAGAGATTTTTTCTACATTAATTTCAAAAAAATCCAGTCAGGACACGAGGTTATAAGGCTCCCAATATCGTTAAGTTCCGTCCGCTTAGCCAAGAATCCTCCTAAAATTCGAGCTATGGCTACGAAGGATAAAAGAACGGAACAGCTGTTTTCTTTGATCAGAAACGGCGCGCAATTAAACGTTTGGGACCAAATCGAACTCGTTTGGCGTTTGAGCCTGCCTGCGATTTTTGCTCAGATTTCTTTCGTGATGGTCCAATACATCGACACAGCAATGGTCGGTCACCTCGGAGCAAATCCCGCTGCCTCCATCGGTCTGGTTTCTTCGTCCCTCTGGCTCGTATGGGGGCTTATTACCTCTGTTACAGCAGGTTTTACAGTTCAAGTCGCACAAAGAATCGGCGCAAAACAATTCGATGAGGCCCGATCTGTACTCCGGCAATCATTGTTTGTCGGCGGCCTTATCAGCATAGCAATTGCTGTTGTCGGTGTTGCTCTTTCCCCCTATGTTCCGCCATGGCTCGGGGGCGCCCCTGAACTGTATGCCGACGCTAAAACTTATTTCGCCATATTTTGTCTCGGTACCCCTGCCGCCTTCTTAGGCTTTGTTGCTTCAAGCATGCTGAGAAGCACGGGAAATGTGAAACTTCCGAGCATGATCAACATCGGAACGTGCTTCTTGGACGCTATATTTAACTTACTGCTTATCTTCCCGACTGCCACTTACAAGATTCTGGGGCTCAGCATTAAGGTTCCCGGAGCCGATCTTGGTGTCGCTGGTGCAGCCTTAGGAACGATTCTGGCAGAATTGGTCAGCACGTGCCTGCTGCTTTGGTTCCTTGTTGTGAAGTCCGACAAAATTGCCCTCGTCGGCCATCCGGGCTCTTTCCTTCCTGAGATATTCTGTATGAGAAGAGTCCTCAGAATCGGTTCGCCTATAGCTGTTGAAAGAATAGCAATGAGCGGAGCGCAAATCGTGACGACGATGATTGTGGCCCCCCTGGGTCCTCTGTCTTTGGCAGCCCATTCTTTTGCCATCACTGCTGAGAGTTTGTGTTACATGCCGGGTTACGGAGTTGCTGATGCAGCATCCACCATCGTAGGACAAAGTATCGGAGCAAAACGGCCGGATATGGCAAGAAGATTTGCCAAGATCAACGTCATCATGGTGATGGTCATCATGTCGGCTATGGGTGTCGTGATGTATTTAACAGCGCCTTGGATGATCGGCTTTATGACAACGAATCAGAACATTATCGAGCTGGGCTCGAGCGCTCTGAGAATTGAAGCATTTGCCGAACCGATGTTTGCCGCTGCTATTGTGAGCTGCAGTATTTTTGTGAGTGCCGGCTTCACATTGTTCCCGAGCCTTATGAATTTAGGAAGCATGTGGCTCGTCCGTATTCCGATGGCTTATTACCTTGCCTCTCGGATGGGATTAGACGGTGTTTGGGTCGCTATGGCCTTTGAATTATGCTTCAGAGGCGCGATTTTCCTCATCGCTCTTTCAAGGTTTGATTTTTCAAAACGTCGCGGCATAGAGGATTAAGAGACAGCCACCTGGTAGGAAAGCAGAATGCCGGGCGAGCCCGGCATTCTTGAATTCTCAACGCTGGTTGAGTTCAGTTTTAGACTGCTACTTCAAAGTGATCAGAACATTGTGATTCAGAACCTTGAAGCCGTCCTTATCGACAATCAGACCGCGAACGTCATTGAGCGATTCAGGAAGTGCAAAAGCTTTTTCGATTACTTCACTCTGAGGATCGATCTCAAAAATGCAGTTGTAGTTCTTGCTCACGGCATACAGCTTGCCTTCGTAAACAGCCATACCGGTGACATACAGTTCGCCTAAGCTGCGGCCGTCTTTCAAGAGGCTGGTCTTTGGTGTGAATTCACCGGATGTGACCATGTCCTTCATGAGCTGTTTGCTAATAACAAACGTCTTATGGTCGCGGTTGTTCGGGACGGTAGCCATATAGTTGTACGTACCGTCGGAAGTAGAGCTCAAAACATGATTGAACTTAGACCGAACGGTATCAACACGGCCGCGTCCGAATGAGAAGAAGTGGTCTTCACCTTTGACGAAGTCAGAATATCTGCCGACGAGCTGCTTGTCAGGATCATTCGTCACGCTCTTTTCGAACTTCATGAAGCTCTTGTTAGAGCCCATGAGGATGTATTTGCCGTTGTTCCAAGGAATAATGCCGACCGTCGGATCAATCGTGGCGGAATACAGCGGATCCATTTCGAACTGATCGACAATCTTGAGCTCAGGATTCAGGAAGAAAACATTGTTTTTAGAACTGACAACGTATTCTCCGTTAATGAAGGTCAAACTATTCAACGGCTGACGAATTCCGATCTTTTCCTCTGAAACAATTCGAAGTGCTTTCTCTGTTTTCAGAGGTCCCTCTGACGCTTTGTGGTTGAACGAAATGCCTAGCTTCTCTGCGTTTGGAGCAAATGCGAAATCCGGAGCTTTCACATCTCGCTTACCCAAGAAACTGATGGTTTTGAAATGTCCGTCCATTCCTGAGCTGGTATGAATAATATGTTTCGGATCCCAAGAGAACCGAATCGGATCACCCTGACCATAGTTAGGAGGAAATCCCGTCGAAACAGCAGCCTGAAGGCAATTAGAAGCGAGAACAATAGCAGATAGGAAAAAACAAAGTTTTCCCCACCAATTCAGGGTGCGCCAATTATTACCGTTTTCGCTCGCCGGACCTAATACTTTAGGTGCAAAAAAGAACATAACTCCGAGAAGAATAATGACGGCCCAAAAAACAACCTCAGCCCAAAAATATGTATGAGCACCAAGGACCATTAGGCCAAAGCCTTGATCCAAATCTCGGGCTGAGTGCGGAGCGATATGACGGAAAGATTGCCAAAGACCCACACCGGTGAAAATAAAGAGAGAGGCTATGTACTTGGGTTTAAATCCGTAACGAACAATGAAAAAAGCACACAGCGCAATGAAAATCATCGCAATTCGCTGTCCCCAACAAAGCGTACAGGGAGAATCGCCGAGGATATACCCGAAAACCATGTTGGCAATGCCGACCGGAAAAAGAAAAACAATGGCTGCAGCAGTGCAGAGAAGGAAATAGAAGAAAGTGTCTCTTGAGGTATCTAAAGAAATATTTTTGTTTTCTGACATTCGATGTCTCCTACAGATTCATGTTGCCTAACAGAGCACCGGATGTATGGCCGACATATAGGTAAATCATAAGAAGCCAGCCAAGCCACATGGCAGTAAAAGCCCAACTCTCTGCTTTGGGTCTTAGCCATATAATCAAAAGCGCTATAAAAGCCAAAATTAGTTGTAAAAATTCCATTATTTTTCCAATTGTGATCGGTTCATCCCAGAGACAAATATCAATTTAACGAGGCAGATAGATGGGAAACCTAAGCCAAAGCATTTGTCTCAAACACTTTCAAAATATCCTGATCACTCCATTAGGGATTTCAAAAGTCAGGTGAGTTTAACAAAAATTACACCTTTACGGAAGATCTGTAAAATGCTTGATTCTTCCCAATGGCCTTTAGAGACTTAATTTTCAAAGGATCTGGCCGAAATTTTCCATTCAGGAGGAGTTGATTGGGGCCTAATCAATCAATTTCCTCCCCAATAGATACAGTTATCCTAGACGAAGCTCACCTTAGTTCGATTTTCGAAGCAATTTCCGATGAACATGTTGGCAATCGAGGCCAGCATTGTTAAGCGCGCCGTAT
>LARN01000044.1 GCA_000980495.1 Acinetobacter sp. N54.MGS-139
TGATCTTTTTCCGTAGAGACGGGCGCAGAAGACAGTCATCAGAGTAATAACGTCCTTGACGAGTTCCGTTTCGAAAGACTGCTGTTCCGGTTCATCAAGCATGACTACGCGAGTGCCCATGTAGTGAGCGATGTAATAAATCAATTCGGTACCGAATCGGAGGAGTCGATCGTCGTGAGAAAGAACCAACGTGCCGATACGATGAAGTAAAAGCAGTCTCAATAAACGCTTGAGCCCCGGCTTTTTGCAATTGAGCCCGCTTCCGAGGTCTTTGATTACCAACTGACATCCGTAGTGACTGAGTCTTTCGGCTTGGGCTGCCAAGTCCGAGCGCTGGTCATAGCTTGAGACTCTTGCATACCCGACCATGATCCTTTTGTCGAGGTTCGGATGAAGTATTTCATGAACTTCATCAGGATCAAAACGCCTTTGATTTCCGATTGTTCTGATGACTCGCGAGAATTTGCCGTTTTTGCACCACCGCCTTACGGTTGCAACACAAACGCCAAATGATTTGGCAACATCTCCGATAGACATTAAATTCTGCAGCTCTTTCATACTCACCCTCCAAAGAAAGCTGAGTATGTATAGGTTTGATTAGATATTCAATGGCTAGCCATTAGCCCTATTGTGTTATAGGGGTAACATTAATGTCATAAAAAGATAATTTATTTGAGAAGGCCTTATATGAAAAACGCACGCTGGGTAAGGCTCGCAGATGATCTGACTCGTGGTATCACCAACGGTGATTATCCCCTCGATTCGTATTTGCCAACCGAGATGGAGCTCTGTGAGAAATATAACGTTAGTAGGTATACCGTCCGACTCGCACTTGCAGACCTCACACGTATGGGGCTGATTAAACGGTGGCCAAGATTGGGTTCTAAAGTCGTGTCCGTGGGATTCTACGAGACCTATGCCCATACCTACACCTCATTTGCGGATATCGACGGTTTGTCCTCTACACATAAAAGAGTTGTTCAGGGAACTCAGGAATGTGTTGTTGACCACGTTCTTGCCAAGAGATTGGAATGCGAGAGGTACCTGCGCTTCCTGCGTTTTTCTAATGTTCGAACCAATCCGACAGACAACGGAAAGCCTGTTGTTTGGACGGCCGTTTATGTGAACGCCGCATACTCCCGTCTGCCGGATTTGGCTCGGTTAAATCCTTTAGTCCTTCTTTCAACACTGATCGGGAAAGAATACGGGGAAAAGTGTCTTGAAGTCGTCCAGAAGATTTCCGCCGTTCCCCTTCCTGCAGAAGCCGCAATGTATCTGGATGCTCAGGTCGGCTCACCTTCTCTCCGTATTCTCCGCCACTACATGGGTATTAAGCGGAACATCCTCGAAATTTCGGAGTCTTACCATCCGGGAGACCGCTACGCATTGACAATGAATATGCGAGCTAACCGCTGAAAAGTTAATTGATAGAATGCAATATGTAAAGCATTCGACTCACGAATAAAGAGGATCCGAGCTGCCTTACAGGCAGCTCTTCTTATATAGGCTGTTAGGAAAGTGGCAGAAATTTCTTGGAAACGAAAACCCGGACAAAAAATGGCACCTCTGGCCGAACGCCTAAAAAAATTAGGTTTGGTCAGCGATTGGGATTTTGTCCTTCATTTGCCTCTTCGATATGAAGATGAGACTTCTATTACGCCTATCGAGGAGCTTGAGGTCGGTGTCGATGCGCAGGTAGAAGGCGTTGTCACTAACAACAGCGACAATCGGTTCGGAAATTTTGAGGCTTGGATCGATGACGAAACCGATATGCTCAAGGCTCGGTTTATTCACTACTACCCTTCTATTCGTGAATTGCTGAAAGTCGGAAAACGCGTCCAACTCTACGGAAACCCGCGCGCCGCCTTCGGCGGCGGCCTTGAAATGATCCATCCGAAGGTTCGCGCACCGAAAGCCGAAGGCGATCTGCCCAAAACATTGACACCTGTATACCCTGCCGGTGAAGGTGTCACTCAGCTTTGGCTCAGAAAGCGCATTGACCGTGCTTTAATGGACGTGGATATCTCCGACCTCTTGACCGAAGAAGAGCGGCAGGAACTGCACCTTCCTGGACTTGCTGAGGCGATTAATTCTTTGCACCACCCGAAAGCCGGGGCTCCGATCGGCCCTTTGCAGAATCGAACGGATCCGGCTTGGCAGCGTCTGAAATTCGATGAGCTTTTGGCTCAGCAGATTTCCCTTAAAAAATCTCGTGAAATGCGGGATATGAACAAGGGCCCGGTGATGCCGCTGCGTAAAGGCGATAACAGTTCTCTGACGGCAAAGTTTTTCCATTCTCTGCCCTTCAAACTGACGAAGGCTCAAATCCGTGTCTGGAAAGATATTTACGAGTCGCTTGGAAGCGAACGTCCCATGAATCGATTGGTTCAGGGCGATGTCGGCAGCGGCAAAACCGTTATCGCAGCCCTTGCCGCATGTCAGGCGATCGACGCCGGCTATCAGGCCGCCCTTATGGCGCCGACGGAAATTTTAGCCGAGCAGCACTTCAAAAAGATTATTTCCTGGCTGGAGCCTTTTGGCGTCCGTGTGGTTTGGCTCTCGGGCAAACAAAAAGCCAAAGAAAAGCGAGAGGCTCTTGCGGCAATCGAAGACGGTGCCGAACTGGTGGTTGGAACTCACGCAATTATTCAGCCGGACGTCAAATTCAAAGCATTAGGGCTTGCCATCGTAGATGAACAGCACCGTTTTGGCGTGGACCAGCGCCTGGCAATACGTGCTCAGCAAAACGGCATGATGCCGCACCTACTGATGCTGTCGGCAACACCGATTCCTCGAACCCTGGCCATGAGCTACCTGGCGGATATTGACGTATCCGTTATTGATGAACTGCCTCCCGGAAGGCAGGAAATTTCGACGAAATTGGTATCCATGAGCCGCAAAGGCGATTTAGTCGAATGGATCGGCAAGTCTTTATCAGCCGGTCTGCAGGCTTATTGGGTCTGTCCGCTCATCGAAGAAAGCGAAAAAGTTGACCTTACCGCAGCCACTGAGACATGTGAAGAAATCAAACAAATTCTCCCTCAGTTCAAGATTGAGCTTCTGCACGGCAAGATGACGCCGGAAGACAAGAACGCTGTCATGGAGCGGTTTGTTAAAGGAGAAACGAAGCTTTTAGTGTCTACAACTGTGATTGAAGTGGGTGTCGATGTTCCGAACGCTTCGATTATGGTTATAGAACACGCTGAACGTTTCGGGCTCGCCCAGCTCCATCAGCTCAGAGGACGCGTCGGCCGAGGATCGATCAAGAGTTATTGCTTTGCGATTTTCGGCGACCAGCTTTCAAAGATCGGCAAAGAACGTCTCCAGGTATTCAATGACACAACAGACGGCTTTGAAATTTCCAGAAGAGACTTGGAGTTGAGAGGCCCGGGTGAGTTTTTAGGCGCTCGTCAGAGCGGAGCTGCCCTTCTGCGTTTTGCAGATTTTGAAACCGACGGCTTCTTAGTCGAGAAAGCCATGGCGATGGCAGATAAATGGATTCGTGAAAAAGATCCGCGGGCAGAAAAGCATGCTGCTCGCTGGTATCAGTCTAAAGAAAAGTATTTAGAAGCCTAAAAAGCAGAGGCCTTCTTCGAAGGCCTCGTTCCAATAATTATTTGTTCGAAGCTTCTACGCTTTCATGGAAAGCGTCGCCGAGTTCGACGGCACGCTTCTTGCAGGCGTCCATCGCATCCTGCATCATTTCCATAAAGTGACGGTCATTCATGACTTTGAGCGCTTCATAAGTTGTGCCGCCCTTGCTCGTTACCTTTTCACGAAGGACAGACGGCGACTCACCGCTGCGCTTTGCCAGTTCGGCTGAACCGAGAACCGTTGCGATGGCCATTCTCTTGGCCTGGACATCGTTAAAGCCATAACGAAGTCCGGCTTCGGTTAGGGCTTCAATAAATCTGAAGACATAAGCGGGACCGGAACCGCTGATTGCTGTTACGCCGTCCAGCTCTTCTTCTTTCGTACACCAAATCAAATCGCCGCAGGCTGCAAAAACTTTGACAATAAAGCGATGGTCGGGCTCTGCTTCGGGTGTGGAATAAAGTCCGCAGACGCCGAGGCCGATTTTCATGGGTGTATTCGGCATAGTACGGCAAATGCAGTTATGGCCGATCATGGCCTCCAGGTCTTTAACTCGAACGCCGGCAGCAATAGAAATGACCAGTGCATCTTCAATCCATTCTTTGGAAGCGTTGATTGCGTCCGGGAGCTGCTGTGGTTTAACGGCCAAAACAACAGCGTCAATCTCTGCGAGCCAGGAGCCCGGTTCTTTGTGCGTATGAACGCCGTAAGCCGATGCAAGGTGCTCCAATCTCTCTTCATTGTGATCAATGACGTGAATATCGGTGCCCTTCCAATCACTGGAAACCATCTTAGAAATGATGGCTTCGCCCATATTGCCGCCTCCGATAAAGGCGATTGTTTTTCTGTCCATGCTTTTTACTCCTTCTTGGTATAGTCTCGAGGTCCGAAAATTGCCGAGCCGACTCTTACCATGGTACTCCCGCATTCCACAGCTTCTGCCATATCTGCACTCATGCCCATCGAGAGCGTGTCGATATCAAAATTCAGCTCATCTCTTAAATGCAGGAAGATTGCATGCATTTCTTTGAGCGGAGCCTTTTTGCCCTCTTCATTATCCGAAGGTGCCGGAATGGCCATGATGCCTCGAAGCTTCAAGTTCGGAAGCAATGTGATGGCTTGAGCAAGTGCCGGGACGTCGGCCGGCTGGCAGCCGCTTTTGCTCTCTTCGTCAGAGATATGAACTTCGATTAACACATTTAAGGGAGGCATATCTGCGGGTCTTTGCTCAGAAAGCCGCTGTGCGATTTTTAAGCGGTCTACCGTCTGAACCCAATCGAAATGTTCAGCTACAGGGCGGGTTTTGTTGGACTGAAGGTGTCCGATAAAGTGCCAGGTTATCGCCAGTTCAGGATGCATCTTTTTAAAATATTCGATTTTTTCGCACCCTTCTTGGACGTAGTTCTCCCCGAAGGTCCTCATGCCGCATTTAACTGCTTCTTCTAATGCCTCAATGCCGAACGTTTTTGAAACAGGAAGTAAAAAGACGCTGCCGGGTTTTCTGCCGCAGCGCGATTCGTCGTCTGTCAGTGATTGTTTTACCCTTTCATAGCGTTCTGTAAGTCCGGGTTTGAGTATGGACATGAGCTCCTCCTATATAGATCAGACACTGAATAGTAGAACGATTTATAGGAAAAAAACTAAGGTCGGGCAAGGAATGGTAACGTGTCAGGGTGATTCTCTTGAAAAAAATATTATTTAATTAGTTATTAACAACAATAATCTTTTTTTACCCTAAATGGTATCATTACTCATAGCTCAGAGAACATGGATAATAAAATAGTTATTCAAGTTTGATGAGCACTACAAACCACATTGATAATCAGCATACCGGAGCATTTAGTTATGCCAAAGACAATCAAGACAGCAAGAGGCCTGGCTCGTTTTGCGAAGGCCCCGTACGCGTCCCGCCGCAAATCTCTTCCCAGACACTCCTTCGAAACTCGTCAGAAAGCATTGGCGATTTTCCAGGCCGGCGGAAGCTACAAAAATTGTGCAAAAACTCTCAATATTCCCGTATACACGGCACGCGACTGGCATCGCAGTTTCCTGATCGGGACCTTCCGTGCAGAACATGGCGCTCGCCAGCAGTCCTACACACCCGAACAGAAAGCCGAAGTGCTTCGTCTGCGTAAGGAAGAAGGCAAATCCTACAACGTTATTTCTCAGTTAACGAAAGTCAACCGCGCAACTGTTCTGCAGTGGATCCATAAGGATATCGCTCAGCAGCAGGCTGCCGAGGCTGCTGCACAGCAGGCTCCCGCAAACGACTCTGAAATGACTGAAACCGGTCCTACAGCCTAATTGATTATCTAAGAATATTCGCGAATAAATAAGCGAAAAGCAGCGCCGACAGCGGCACCGAAAAGATCGTCTTTCCGGTTTCCACTTCGGCGCTAATCTTGTTTTTACTCTTTTGTTTAGATCAGCATGAGTTCTCTGGTTTCGGGGCCGCTCCCCAAAGAAGTTCTTTTGCATTCCTGCTGCGCACCCTGCTCTGCCGCTATTTTGGAGTGGCTCTTGCAAAATGACGTACGTCCGACGATCTTTTTCTATAACCCGAATATTTATCCGGTTAAAGAATATTTGATTCGTAAAAACGAACTGGATCGTTACGCTCAATCGTTGGGAATCCGCGTCATTGACGGGGACTACCGGCACGACCTTTGGAGGCTTGCTGTTATCGGATTAGAAAAAGAACCCGAGAGAGGACGCCGCTGCCTCGCTTGCTTCAAGCACCGCCTTCTCGTGACAGCAGAATGCGCTAAACGTGAAGGCATTGTACTTTACACAACGACTTTGGCCGGATCCCGATGGAAGAGAGCAGAACAAATTAGAGAAGCAGCAGCGCACGCCAAATCCTTAATTCCGGAAAGCACCTACTGGGACGTAAACTGGAAAAAAGGCGGACTGCAGGAACGCCGCGGTGTTTTGCTTAAAGAAAACGGTTTCTATAACCAGCAGTATTGCGGATGCGAGTTTTCGATGGGTCATCTCACCGAAGAACAAAGAATTGAAATTTTGAGACGCTGATCCGGAATCTTTAAGTCCTGTTTCTGAAATACAAAAAGCGCAGGAGGTTTCATCCGCCCTGCGCTTTCTGCTCTCTAGGAAGTTGCCTTCAGATTACTTTTTTAGATACTTGCCGAAGAATTCCTGAAGCTTGGCAGCTTCTTCATTGACGTATTTCGGGACCCAGTAAGTTTCAATGTGCTGAGCGCCCTTAACCAAATAAAGTTCTTTATCCTTTGTACCGGTTGCCTTCTTGAAGGCGTCATCGGTCATGTAACGAGTGTCGGAAACATCGCCGGCGATCATGAGAAGCGGCTGATGAATCATCGCCATGCGATCGTCAACGTCCCAGTTCATCAAATCCATCAGGCTGCTCTGTGTGTAGAGGAAAGTGGAATTGGGATGAGCATGAGTGCGGAAATAATAGAAGAAGCCGTCTCTGTAAAGTGCGAACGGCAGTTTCTTTGCCTGTTCGTCTGTCAGATTCATAGCACCGACTAACCGAACATCGCCTTCTTTTTCAAAGGTTCTGGCTTCGGCAGCCTGAGCAAGTCTCTGCTGGATCGTATCCATCTGAGAATCTTGGAAGCCGTTTCTGCGGACGCGGCCGCTGTTGAACATAGAAATAGTGGCCACAGCCTTGATGCGAGGATCTTTCTGAGCAGCGCCAAGCGTGTATCTGCCTCCGCCACAGATGCCTAATGCACCGATTTCATTTGCATTCACTCCCGGATAGGTTCTTATGTAATCAACCATACCGTTAATGTCTTCAATACGATTGGCAGGTTTGTCGGTGTGTCTCGGTTCACCGCCGCTGGCGCCCTGATAACGCGCATCGGCTGCAACAGTGATGTAACCCATACCGGCGAGTTTCTCGGCAAAGAGACCGGCAACCTGTTCTTTCACGCCGCCGTTCGGGTGAGCAACAACGATGGCGGGATAGGATTTTTTCGGATCGTAGCCGGCCGGTGTGTAGACGTTGGCAGCCACGCGAATGCCGTCGACTGTATAGGAAACAGGATGAATATTTACTTTACCGGCAACGTTTTCTGTAATTGCATTGTCATATACCAGGCCGTAAGGATTCTTAGAAAAATCCGCGGCGACAGCTGAATAAGTGGTCATAAGAGCTCCGACTAAAGCAGCACAAAGTAGTTTTTTCATGCTTCGCACCCATAAGTTAAAAATGAAAAAATCAATAAATGATCGATGTGTACATACTAGGGATATGTCTAAGGAGCCGATGTCACGTATTTCTAGAAGTTTTGCCTAATTCTTCGGCGAGCACGAAAAAGGAGATTTTTTTTAGGCTGTGGAAAGTACTTGTTGTCCGAAAAAACAATTGAGGCCAAATTCGGCTCAATTTCATGCACCCAAAATATCTTTCCGTGAAAACAACAAAAATTACACAATTGGGTTAATTGATAATCGATTGAATTTTTGGAATATTTTCTAATCTTCCGGCGAAGCGCCTTATTAAAACCTTTGGTCGGCAATGAGCCCTGATGTAGAATCACTCAGAATGGGCTATGTAAGTAATTATTTCAGCGGGATAAATCCCTGTTTTTCATAATCTCGACAGGCTCATAAACAACCTCATTAAACAAGAGTCACAAACATGAAAGAGTCCGACTTATGCGTCATCGCGGTTGTCTATGGCGTTGCGACCTGGTTTTTGGTCATGACGCTCCAGCTGCCGCCGGCCGCTCAATCCTACCCTCTAATTCTCTTAACAGCGCTTTACCTCTGCAACACTCTATTTCTTGGTAAGCAGCTCTATTCCTTCTACCGCCACCGAGTTGTTCTTAATGACTTCAGAAAACTGTTCGCCGGTTTCCTGCCCGGACAGTTTTTCGGCGTCTTGGCTGGCTGCATTATTTATATGGCCTTTGTGAACTATTTGGGCTATTACATCTCCAGCGTTCTGTATCTGCTGCTGGCCCAATTCTTCCTGAAGGTAAAACCGATCCCCGCAATTATCAGCTGCGCCTGCATCATGATTGTGACTTATCTGGTTTTCTCGATGTTCCTGCATGTACCTCTTCCCCTCGGGGTCTGGTTTGAATAAGGAGAAGAAGCCATGTTAGAAACACTCTCCTTGATGGGCATGGGTTTCATCCATGCGATGAATCCTCTTACATTGGTTCTGATGATCGGTGCCACTGCACTGGGTATTACGATTGGCTGTTTGCCCGGTTTGTCCGCAGCGATGGGCGTTGCCCTCCTGCTTCCGGTGACTTTCGGTATGGATCAAGCCACCGGTTTGATCGTCTTAGGCGGTATCTACTGCGGCGCCATCTTCGGCGGATCGATTTCCGCGATTCTGATTCATACCCCGGGTACGCCTGCTTCTGCCGCAACCGCTATTGAAGGCTACGAGCTGACAAAGAAAGGTTTGGCCGCTAAGGCGCTTGCTGTTGCCTGCTTTGCCTCTTTCTGCGGCGGTTTATTAAGCTGTATTTCTCTTTACTTCTTCTCTCCGTTCCTTGCCGAACTGGCAATGAAGTTCAAGAGCCCGGAATATTTCTGGCTTTCGATTTTCGGCTTAACCGTGATCGCCGGTGTCTCCTCTAAATCGCTTCTCAAAGGTTTCATCTCCGGTATCTTAGGTCTTCTGATTTCTACGATCGGTATGGACCCGATGGAAGGCGTCGAACGCTTCATGATGGGCAGCACAACTCTTTACAACGGTGTCAACGTTACTTGCGCGCTGATCGGTTTATTCTCTATGTCTCAGGTTTTGATCCTGGCAGAAAAAGCGATTAAGAAACGCGCAAAAGCCGCTAAATTCACGGGCAGCCTTCTTCTGAGCCGCTCCGATATTAAGAGACTGGCTCCGACCATCACTCGTTCTTGGATTATCGGCAACATCTTAGGTATCTTGCCGGGCGCCGGCGCAACAATCGCCTGCTTCATGGGTTACAACGAAGCGCGCCGCTTCTCCAAACATAAAGATGAATTCGGCAAGGGTTCCATTGACGGTGTGGCCGGTTCCGAAGCTGCCAACAACGCGGTGACCGGCGGCTCTCTTATCCCGACGCTGACGTTGGGTATCCCGGGCGAATCCGTAACAGCCGTGTTAATGGGCGGTTTGATTATTCACGGTCTGCAGCCGGGTCCGGAACTGTTCTCGACTTACGCTCCGATGACTTATACATTCTTTGCCGGTTTCGTGCTTGTACAGTTTGCGATGCTCGGCGTCGGTCTCGTCGGCTGCCGTATGTTTGCTCAGGTTTCCCGCCTTTCCGACTCCATTCTGATTCCTTCCATCTTCCTGCTTTGCGTTGTGGGTTCTTTCGCTATTCACAACAACTTTGTGGAAGTGATCATCATGTTCATTTTCGGCATCATCGGCTACTTCGTTCGCAAGTTTGATTTGAACGCGGCCGCCATCGTGCTGGGCTTGATCCTCGGACCGATCGGGGAAAACGGTCTGCGCCGTTCGCTCTATCTCTCCGACGGCGATCCTTCGATCCTTTTCAGCACCCCGCTCTGTTGGATGCTCATCCTCTTGTGCGTCCTCGGTACTTGCTCTCCGTGGCTGATGGCTCGCTGGGAAAAGCATGTTGAAGCCAGAGCTCACCATTAATCTGTTGCTTTGACCACTCGCCTCCGCAGATGCGGAGGCTTTTTTATGTGCGCTCGGCATGAGCGGATTCTATAGGGTGAAAGTCCCGAAGTGCAGGCGGTGGCGCCAAGCACATAGCCAAAGGCAAGGCCCGAATCGCGAGGTTCCGACTGAAGGAAGCCCGAGGCAAACCATTGACCTTACGAACAGGAACGGTCTCAGGCATAAGCTGTCGGGTAAGACTGCATAACAAGTTGAAGCCCTAAGGCCACACGGAGACGGCAATGTATAGACCGAAGGTACATGATGGGAAAGAGTTCGTTCTTACCCGAGGAGAACTCACGGACGCAAGCCAATCGGCTTGGCGGAGTAAAGCTTGCCGTGAGTGGTCAGCAGACGGCATAGTACTCGGTAGCAGTAGGCGAGGAAGGCCCGAATCTTAACGGGGTGTGTTACTGTAACTACGACAAAGGGAATCATGGATAGAAACAATGAAAAACCTTCATGCGAACGAGGAGCACGGAATGCATCCAAGCTAGCACAAAAGGATCCGCCCGCGTCCATAGGAGCAGAAGAAGACACACATAACCTCAATTTA
The DNA here is from genome assembly GCA_000980495.1 of Acinetobacter sp. N54.MGS-139. Lineage (GTDB taxonomy): Bacteria > Pseudomonadota > Gammaproteobacteria > Burkholderiales > Burkholderiaceae_F > Parasutterella > Parasutterella gallistercoris. The sequence goes on from LARN01000044.1 coordinate 10,773, forward strand.
TACGCAGGCATCACCTTAGAGGCGATACTGGAGCCATCTAATCTGAAGGAAGCACTCAAAAGAGTAGTAGCCAACAGAGGGGCTCCCGGGATTGACGGAATGGAAGTTGGGCAACTGCTCGACTGGATACGTAACCATCCCGGCCAGCTTACAAAGACGATTAAGGAGGGAACTTACAGGCCTTCCCCTGTGAAAAGAGTAAGCATTCCGAAAGACGAACCCGGCAAGTTCCGGGATCTGAGAATTCCGACAGTCATAGGCCGTCTTGTGCAACAAGCAACAGCCCAAGTACTCGACTGGGCCTACGACAGGGACTTCTCACATCGGAGCTTCGGGTTCAGACGGAACATGCGTGCTCACCATGCTCTCAGAATCATAGCGGCAGAAGCCGATCAAGGCTACCGATGGGCAGTGGACATGGACTTAGCCAACGATAATGTTCCCGTGTTTTTACAACAAAGCAGTTTTGCTTGCGGCACGGCTCTTTAACAATTTCTCAATGACGGTGAACGCAAATATTTAACGCTTGAGTCTGTAAGACGGTTAAGGCTTCGAATGCCTTAACCGTCCTACTCACAGCGTATTCATCTTTAGGCGTCAAGAACTTTCGCGACATATGGCTGTAACCTCGCTTCGTTCCGTTACAGCCTATTTCACGGTTTCTTGACTCATTCAAGAGCCTAAGTTAAAAGCGAAGAGTTGTTTTTGTTTTTCATCAACGTAGTTAGACGAAATGCATAAATCGGTGCAGCCAACCGTATTCAAAAACTTGTCGGCAATAAATTCTCTTTTGATTGCTTCTAAAGAGCGAACCGGCACTGGAGGCAATGAATAGGAAGGGGTTGCTAAGGAGGATTTAGGAGTGACGAAGTGAGGAACTCCTGAGGTATAACCTCTGCGGCGTCAATCCTCGCGGATGCGACCATATATGCTTTTTCGACCACTAATCGAAAGATATTAAAGGAGCTCCTCATGGATAATCATACACAATACTCGGGTTTTGCGGGCGTGGACCTTGCCAAAAAAGTAATGCAGATTCATTTTGTCACCGGAGACGGAGAAATCACTGACAAACAAGTCAAAAGAGCTGAGTTTCTCGATTTCTTCAGAAACCGGACTAAATGCCTTATCGGGATGGAAGCCTGCGGTGCTTCTCAGGACTGGGCTAGTAGTTCAATCTATAAATACGTTATCAATTAAGTAAATGCGGACTCGATGTCTTCAAGCTTCCATTTCCAGCGGTAGATCACCGGTTCCGCATTCACTTGCATGATCCAACGGTTAATGTGATTGACAAGCTCTTCTTTAGAACGA
>LARN01000043.1 GCA_000980495.1 Acinetobacter sp. N54.MGS-139
CGGAAGCACAGAAATCTTTCTTGTCTCAATTCTTCCATGTCCGAGTTCAACTTTTTCGATCTCCAGCGTGCGGGTTTCGGTGCGATCCACAAAACTTAACTGTATGTCATAAAACAACGATTTGTGGTTCTGTTTCACCGCAAGGCAGTAGTCTGCCTTTTTTTGGATTAGAGCTGAAGCAAACTTTTCCTGTGTATTGAGTGCGTCGGCCGTAACAATACATCCTGCCAAATCGAGTCCCTCAACCATTGAGGCGGCATGCGTAATCTCATTTTCCTTATTCCCAATGAGCTTTTGTCCTAAAGCAATTCCATTTTCAGTGTCATAGAAGGTAAGGATGTATTTACCGGCTCTTTCACCGACTCTTCTAGAGGCTTTAACTGCTTGACCGTCCACTGCAACAACTCGAGAAGTAAATTTGTGGAGCAGCGGTTCTACAAGTCTGCCGTAAAAGCTCTGGAATTGTTCGGGATCTATCAGCATAAGAAGACGCCGAACGGTATCGTGAGAAATATCCTGCTTGGGAAAGTCTTCGAATACGGTTTCCAGAGCCGCTCGATGGTTGCTCCAATAATCAGCGATTTGAACACAGCTTGTCTGCCCGGACAACGAGCTGAGCAGAGCAACCAAATACACGTACGCCAAAGGATATTGAACCTTCGCAGCCTGACGGGGATCAATGACCTCATTGGACAGAATTTCAGAAGTTTTGTTAACGACATCAGCAGTCGAAGACTTAACCTCCTGCTTCAAATCCTTGATTTGCTGTTTAAGCAGGTAGCTTTTGGCATAAGTAAATACGCCGTTAACGATCGTACCGACCTGGGTACGCTGTTCACGAGATCTTTTGTGTTCCTTACTGTAGTAATAAGTGGACTTGTACACATAGAAGCGTTGTTGTTTCTCGTTCCAGTTGACCTTGCAGCCTTGCGGGATAAGGTCGAGGATTTCCTTGCTGACAGCCATCATGCCACCTATTAAATTATAGACATATATATTATATGTCATATTTCAAAAAAAGTCAATAGTTTTTGTCGACTTTTTAATGAGTTAAGGATGTTTTGTTAAAAATTATGTACGTTCGCCCTGAGTTATTGCGGCTTTAGTTCTGTCTATTCACCGTTTAGGAGAACGCCGGCGTTCGGAACAAACGAGGCGTCCAATGTCGATCCCTCGGGAAGTAATGTAGTTCCGGGGAGGAAAGGAACGGACATGGAATAGGGCTTCGGATTGAAACCGTTGACGACTTCAAATTGATAATCAACGCGGTCGCCTTCGAAAAGACGGTTGATCAGTTTGACAGCCAGACAATTATCGGAAGCGCCGATATTCAGATTTTCCGGACGTACGATGAGTAGCGCTTTTCCTCCGACCTTGGGCGGATTCAAGACACCCATACGGGCTTTGACCTTTCGTCCCGCAACATCAACGATGCCGTATTTGTCCTCAACGGAAACGAGTGTGCCGTAGAGCAGATTGGCCTGACCGATAAAGTCGGCAACGAACGGAGTTGCCGGGTCATCGTACAGATGCATCGGGGTTCCGATCTGCTCAATCTTGCCCTTGTTCATCACCATGATGCGGTCAGACATTGTCAAAGCTTCCTTTTGATCATGGGTTACATAGAGGCAGGTGAGCTTCAGTTCCTGCTGAATTCTGCGGATTTCGGTTCTCATGTGGAGACGCAGTTTGGCGTCAAGGTTTGAGAGCGGTTCGTCCATCAAAATTAACTGAGGTCTCAGAACCAATACACGGGCCAAAGCCACACGCTGCTGTTCGCCGCCGGAGAGCTGGTTCGGATAGCGATGTTCGGCTTTTTCCAAACCGACCATAGCAAGGGCCTCTTTGACCTTCTTGGCGATCACATCATTCGATTCTTTTCGGATACGTAAGCCATAGGCCACGTTGTCGAAAATCTTCATGTGCGGGAACAAAGCGTAGTTTTGGAACACAAAGCCCATGCCGCGTTCGTTGGCAGGAATTTTCGTGACGTCTTTGTCTCCGAGAAGAATCTGACCCTCGGTCGGTGTTTCAAAGCCGGCAATCATTCTCAGAGTCGTGGTCTTGCCGCAGCCGGACGGCCCAAGGAAGGTGAGAAATTCACCGGGCTGGACTTCAAGGTTAACGTTTTGAACAGCGTAGAACTTTTCGTTGTCTTTAACGTAGCTGCGAGAAATGTTTTTAAGCGTAAGAGATACGGACATTTAGCGAAGTCCTCCGGAAGCATCGCCTACCGGACAAAGAACTTTTGCCATTAAGGCCATAAAGGCAGAGGCGGCGAAGACAATCAAAATTAAGACGATAGAAAATGCGCAGGCCTGAGCAAACTGCAGCTCAGTCATACATTCCAAAATACGTGTTGTAATCAAGGTCCAGTTTACGGAGACCAAGAAGATCGTGGCACTAATAGCTGTCATCGAGTGGATGAACAAATAGCGCATACCGGTTAATACCGCGGGAAGAACCAGCGGCACAGTGATCTTCCTGAACGTGTAGGCCGAGGAAGCGCCCAAGCTTGTTGAAGCTTCTTCGATAGACGGGTCGATCTGCGTCAGGGCTGCGATTACGTTACGGATACCCGCAGAAGAGTAACGGAAGACGTAAGCAGCGATAAGAATGTAAACCGTGCCGGTCAGAACCAGGGGCTGGTCGTTAAAGGCAATGATGTAGGCGATACCGACCACAGTACCCGGCAATGTATAGTTCAAGAGGGAGACGGTTTCCAAAGTCTTGTGACCGCGAATCTTGAGCCATTTGCAAACATAACCGATCAGAACTGCGAGCAAACCGCCGAGCGGCGTGCCGATACATGCAATCAGCAATGTGTCCTTAATGGCCTTCATGCCGAAAGTGAAGACGTAATGGTAGTTTTCAAACGTCAGTGAATTATCGACGCCCCAAACTTTTACCACTGAGCCCACCAAAATGATGGCATAAAGATAAAGGACAAAAGCCGTAATGAAAGCAACGGTGCCGATGACGATTGAGGAAATCAAAACGCCGGGGCCCTTAATAGAGCTTCTGCCGCCTGCTTTACCGCTGACGGTAACGAAGCTCTTACGGCTAACCCAGAAATTCTGCAGAGCATATACGGCCAAGGCCGGAATCAAGAGCAGGAAGGACAAAGCAGCGCCGCCCTTGAAGTCATACATACCCGTAATCTGCAGATAGGCTTGTGTCGGCAGCACAGGGAAGGAGTGCCCGCCCAGAACCAGCGGTGTTGCAAAGTCCGCGAGAGAGCAGGAGAACACGAGCAGGAAGGCATTGGCTAAACCCGGAACCGACAGGGGGAAGGTGACGGATTTGAAAACGTTGAAAGGAGAGGCACCTAAAGAATAGGCCGCATCTTCTAAGTTCGGGTCGATTCTCATGAGAATCGTCGACAACGTCATAAAGGCAATGGGGAAGTATGTCAGCGTTTCTGAAATAAACGTGCCCCAGAAGCCGAAGAAATTGAAGTTTTCCAAGCCTAAGGCTGTGAGGATGATGCCGTTTGGCCCCAAGCAAAGCGTCAGCGCAATACTTGATGTGAAAGGAGGAGAAATCAGCGGCAGAAGCGTTACTGCACTGATAAAGAAAGTAAGCCACTTCGGCAGCGATAAACGCGTTACCGCAAAGGCAAAAATAAATCCGATGATCGTACCGGCAAAACCGACAGCGCACGCCAGAATGATGCTGTTGACAATGGCGCGACGGTCATACCAATTGGCGAGGAACGGCAATAGGTTTTCAAATGTCAGGTGACCGTCGACAATGAAAGTCATTGCCAGGAGGCGAACGATCGGGTACAGGACGAATACGCCCATGGCGAGCCAAAGGACGCAAATGGTGAGCAATGTCACCGGGTCCCTCTGCTGCTTAGTTCCGCTCGTCATTTAAGTACTCCTAATGAAACGGGGGTTCGACTTGGCCAAGCAGAACCCCACAATTTTTAAATCACGTTAAAACAGTGAAAAATTACTTAATGACTTCGTTAATCCAGCGGTTTGTATATTCTTTACGTTTTTCGCCCTTCCAAGCCACGTCAACGTCTTTCATGTTGATCTTGGAGAGATCAAGCAGCGGATTGCTTGTCTTAACGTCGGAACGAGTCGGAACGTAGTTGATCTTGTTTGCAACGATGAAGTCAGCAAATTTCTTGCTTGTAGCCCAGTCGACAAACTTCTTGGCAGCGTCCATGTTCTTGGCGCCTTTGACGATACCGGTTGCTTCAATACCGTAGGAGACGCCGTCCTTCGGATAGGTAATTACAACGGGATAGCCCTGCTGCTGGATGTCGAGTGCATCAACGATGTAGAAGATGCCGGAGCCGCACTGGCCGGTAGCGATTGGCATCGCACCGCCTGCACCGCTCTTGGTGTACATCTGGATGTTGCCGTTTAATTTCTTCTGATAAGCAAAGGCAGGATCTTCGCCCATGACTTTCACGAGGGAGTAGATACGTTCTGTTGCCGTACCGGAAGTACGAGCGTCGGCCATCTGGAGGTTGTTTTTGTAGCGCGGATCAAGGAGGTCATTCCATGATTCCGGGGCGTGCATCTTGTTCTTTTCCAGGAACTTGGTGTTCGTTAAGAAGCACAGAGGAATGATACCGATGCCGGTCCAGTGATTCTGAGGATCGCGCAGGTTAGCGGGAATTGCGTCGGAGTCTTTCGGACGATACTGTTCGAAAATGCCTTCCTTAACGCCGGCTGCGTATGTGTCGGCAGGTCCGCCGAGCATAACGTCAACCTGAGGATTCTTCTTTTCTGCATTCAGACGGGCCAGAGCTTCGCCTGAAGAGAAACGCATGAAGTTTACTTTGATGCCTGTATCTTTTGTGAATTCTGCGAAAACTTTAGAAGCATATTTTTCAGGCATGATGGAATATGCGTTCAGTTGTTCGGCAGCATTAACAGATCCTGCCAACAGCGTAAATGCCATTGCGGCAACGGTAAGTAATTTCATAGAGACCTCTGAGTTAACCGACGAAACGTCGTAATAGTCGTAATTGTAACCACGACAGCTTGATTTGTTGAACTTTTTTTGCACAAGGCCGATACAAAACGTTTATTTCTCGGGCTTCCCATGAGACAAGAATCCAACAAGTGAGAAATAAAACAGATCATCCTTCGCGCAATGCAAATAACTACCTTATTGAAATAACGGGATTTTTGTAGGAAATCAAAAAGTAAGGCAGCCGAAACTGCCTTAAATATGAAAGATTTAGACGGGAGAATTTTCACCTTCTAAAACGGAAGGGAAGTCACGGAAATCAATTTTGGATTTTTGAACTTTCTCTTTGATGGGCAGAACTTTGTGGATCGGTTCGTTATGCACTAAGGAAAGAAGCATTGATTGATACTGATCTTCCGTCATTTCGCAGAAAACGGATTCGCCGTTAACCATGCTGAAGCGAACAGGTTCGTTAAAAGAACGGGTGTCGGTGAAGCAGACAAGATTGAGATTGATGAGTTTTCCATCCGGAAGCACGACGATCATAGTCACTCCTTGGTTATCATTTTTTTTCATACTTCAACGACTCTATTTTAGCTATCAATGAAGGCTTTGGCCGAATAGAGGCTGTGACTTCGACGAGCTGCGTCTACGGTCCATTTTGATTTTCTGAAAGGTTTTTGATCGAAATTCGGACTAATAAGACCTGCAGAACGGTTCCTTTTTACTAGCACTTCGCTAGTAAAACGCTAGGAGAATTTTTCGACGTCGGAGATTTTCACTTCCTACGGGTCCTAAGAAGCCGTTGTTTCTAAAATGCAGCAGTTAAGAAAACGTTTTTTTGGCAATACTATGGAAGAAGAAGTTATTGAGATAGGCTCACCTTTTGCTGCTAAAAGAGTGATCCTTCTTCATGGATTGACCGGGACTGCAACTGTTATTCGTCCTGTTGCTGAATACTTATATAGAAGACTTGGCGAAAGCTATTCTTTTATTCTTCCGACAGCACAGATCATTAAAGTAAAGCAGTTTAACGGCGAGCCTGTTCATGCTTGGTTTGATGTAAAAAGTTCCGACTTCCGCCGAGAGGTAGACGTTGGAGGAATTTTTGCATCCTCTGATCGGATTGCTTCCCTGATTAGAAAAGAGATTTCTCAAGGCGTCAGTCCGAAAGACATTTATCTCGGAGGATTTTCACAAGGCGGAGTCATTGCTCTAACAACCGCACTTTTGGAACCTTTCGCGGTCGGAGGTGTTTTTGCACTTTCTTCCTATCTTCCTTTAGAGGATCAGCTGACAAGCCAGATGACGGATGCCTCCAAAGATGTCCCGATTTTCCAAGCGGTGTCACTCAAAGACGAATTTATTTCTCAAGAAATGTCCTATAAGGCTTCCGAATATTTGAGAAAACGCGGAAACGCAGTGCTCGTGAAAAGATACGATATGAAGCACGAGATTCGAAATAGAGAGCTGGATGACATCATTAATTGGATGGAATCATTAGCTTGTTAATGAACAAATAGCAGGCTTCAAGGCACAAAAAATCCGCCGGCGAATAGTTCTTGCCAGCGGCTTTTGTTAACTTCAGGACTACTTCTCTCTAACGTTTCTTATTTTACGCTTTCTCAGTAAAAATACTAGTATTTTCTATATAAATTTTTCTTATTTTGGATAAAACATACCAATATCGCGTGATGATTACTGCTTTTTCTCTGAGAAATTCTTTTGCCTGAGGAATGAGTAGCTTGCGAAAAATCTGTCGAAAATACAGGAGAAAATTTCGGAAAGATCTTCTATTCTTTGCCCATTTGTGTTGCAGGTGTCATACAAAAATGATTAGGAATAACGCTGAGGAATTACGTAAGAACAATCTGTTAACAAAAAGTTACACCATTCACAAGAAAAAATTTAAGTTCTAGCATGAGCACATAATTATTAACTCAAATCCATAGGTGCAATATGGTTGGTGTAATCCTTACGCTGGTCGCCATCGGGCTGGTCAGCTACTTCGTTATCAAAAACTACTATCCTCCGATTATTCTTTTGCTTTTGGGCCTGCTGCTCCTGTTCTGTGCTTATTTGGAAGGAGTTCCTGCAGTTGCTCCTAAAGCTTCCACTAATTTCTTTGCGTTTGACTTTGCTCAGGCATTTACAAACCTTTTAAAGGGACGCTTGCCCGGCTTAGGCCTCAACATCATGGCCATTGCCGGCTTTGCTGTTTATATGGATCGTATCGGCGCCAGCAAAGCATTGGTTAAGCTGTGCGTTAAGCCCCTGAAGGCCATTCGCTCTCCTTATGTCCTGTTGGCTCTGACTTACCTCGTCGGCCAGTTCATCGCATTGTTCGTGAACTCTGCGGTCGGACTCGGTCTTGTGCTGATGGCCTCTATTTATCCGCTGCTGGTCGCGTTGGGCGTTTCCCGCACTTCTGCAGCTGCCGTTATCGCCACAACCTGCTGCTTGGACTTAGGACCGTCCAGCTCCAACGCCATGCGTGCTGCCGACCTCTGCAATATGGACGTTGTGACCTACTTCGTTCAAGGCCAAGGTCCTGTCGCGCTTTGCACGATTGCCTCCGTTGCAATCGGCCATTATTTCGTACAGCGCTGGTTTGACAAGAGGGAAGGCGCTGCCGCCAATAAGGAAGACGCAAAAGAAAGCGCCCTTGACGTTGACGAGGCTCTTAAAGGTGCGGCCCGGTTTATTACGCCATTCTCCCGATGCTGCCCTTGGGTCTTTTGATCGGTCTCTCTCCCTTGGTCTACAAAGCCATCAAACTGAATCTCGTTACTGCGATCATCGTTTCTCTGATTATTGCTTTGGTTGTCGATATCGCCACTCGCCGCGATTTCAAACAGTGCTGCAAAGATTCTCAGGCGATCTTTGAGGGAATGGGCAAGGTCTTTACCTCTACGGTCAGCTTTATCGTTTGCGCGGAAATGCTTGCTCTTGGTTTAAACAAGATCGGCGGTATCTCTACGATGATTCAGGCAGCTGCCTCTATCCAGAACGCTGGTTTGTTTATCATGCTGATTGTCATGCTCGTCATCATGATTGTTGCTGCGATCGTCACCGGTTCCGGCAACGCGGCCTTCTTTGCTTTCTCTCCGCTTCTTCCTGAAGCTGCTTCTTCCGTCGGCATTCCGACATTGGCACTGGCTGTTCCGGTTCAGCTCTCTGCCGGTATTGCCCGTACGATGAGCCCGATCGCAGGCGTCATCATTGCGGTTTCCGGTATCACCGGCTTAACGCCGATTGCTCTGATTCGCCGCACAATTCCGGTCATGATCATTGCCGTGATCGTTTCTGTAACCAGCAGCTTAATCTTCTTATAAAAGGATCTTTCTATGGCTTATTTAATTAAAGGTGCTCATGTCTACAACCCGGATGATCTGGGAGTTCAGGATGTTCTGGTAATTAACGACAAGATTGCCGCAGTCGGTAAAGATCTGACGGTTGTTTTGCCCGAACTGGAAACAGTTGACGCTTCCGACAAAATCCTGACGCCGGGCTTCATTGACCAGCATATTCACGTCACCGGTGGCGGCGGAGAAGGCGGCCCTCGCAGCCGTACACCTGAGATTGTTCTCAGCGAACTGATCTCCTGCGGTACCACGAGTTTGGTCGGAGTTTCCGGAACCGATAGCGTCACCCGTTCTTTACCGAATCTTTTGGCTAAAGTTCAGGCTTTGACCGAGGAAGGCGTAACCGCTTGGATGTACACAAGCAATTATTCCTATCCCCCGACAACCCTGACAGGTTCTGTCAAAAATGATCTGCTGATGGTTCATGAGGTTTTAGGCGTCAAGATTGCCTTAGGCGACCATCGTTCGTCTTTCCCGACAACGCAGAATGTTCTTGACCTTCTGACTCAGATTCGTGTTGGCGGCATGATTGCCGGAAAGATTGGTGTTCTTCATATCCATCTTGGCAACGTCCCGGGTGCATTTGAGATGTTCGAAGAAATTGTTAATCGCGGTTTCCCGATTCGTCACATTCGTCCGACGCACTGTGCTCGTGATAAGTATGTTTTCAGCAAAGCACTTGAATTTGCGAAGAGAGGCGGCCGTATCGACATTACAACCGGGGGTTCCTGCTGCTTTGAAAGTCCTGCTGACGCAGTAGAAGCTGCTTGGGATGCCGGAATCGAACCGTCCATTATGACGATGAGCTCAGACGGTCACGGATCGGTTCCTCGCTTTAATGAAAAAGGCGAAATGGTCGGTCTTGGTGTCGGAGGCGTTGCCTGCAACCTTCGTGATCTCAAGAAGCTGATTGCAAGAGGTCATGCCGTTGAAAAAGTTCTTCCGCTGCTTACCCGCAACGTAGCCCGCGGCTTGGGAATGAAAGGCAAAGGCGAAGTTTCCGCTGGAAACAGCGCGGACCTGTGCCTCTTCGATGAGAACTGGGAACTTCAGGACGTTTACAGCAAAGGCGTCTTGATGATGAAAGACAAGGAGCTCCTGCAGAAAGGAACCTTCGAATACTAATCTTCTGATTATGTGACTCAGACCGCACTTCTGTTCATTCGGATGTGCGGTTTGTTATTCTTGGTCGGAAAATTAGAAAAATCTTGAGGATTTTGATGAACGAAAAACAAAAAGAATTCTTGGCCCAAAGCGGCATTAACTTAACTGACGGTCTGGCTTATTTCTCGGAGAACGAAAGACTCTATGAAAAGTACCTTTTTCGTTTTTTAGAAGAGCCGACATTTCCTGAGCTCTTCAAAGCAATTGAAGAAGATAGAAGAGAAGACGCCAGAAGAGCAGCTCATTCTTTGAAAGGAATTACTGCAACGCTGGGTTTTACCAGCCTGCATACACCGTTAAAAGCCCAAGAGTTTGAGTTTAAAAACGGGCGCTGGGAAGAAGGCAATCAGTATACGGATGAATTAAAGAAAGAATACGCCCGCATCATTGAAGTTCTCCAAGCGGCAAAGACTTTGGCAAATTGAACAAAATGTTTGCGCATTCCCCCGACGTCAGTCGGCGGGTCGAGCAGACTAAAGAGCCGGAGTAGTTCTTTATAATCACTCTTATGATCACCGGGAGGAAATATAGAGTTAAGGCACTCGGTAAAGAATCGAGAGAAATGTTCTTTACATGGTCCGCCGCGCAAATGCTCATTTACAACGCTCTGGTTCAAGAGCGAATGTACTTTCTTGGCTTTTTTCGGAAATTCGGCGGAAAGCTTCCTCCTATAGATCAGAAATATTCTCACCTTATCAATCGGGAAGACGGGGCATATGCCTGGATGCACAAAGTTCCGAGCCAGATCTTCCGGAACGGGGCAGTTTTGCATAAGAAAGCGTGGAGCAATTACTTTGCCGGTATTACTCGACAGCCAATCCCGAAAAGGGTTAAAGGGGCAGACCGTTCACTTTGGCTCACGCAGGAATTGTTTTCCATTAAACAAGTGTCCAAAAATTGGTATGAGCTATCTGTGGGGACCAAAACGATTTCCGGAGGCAGGTTCCTTTTCAAGGCACATCGGCCTTTCACTGAACCAGTATCGGTTCACCTGAAAAGCTCCGGGACCGAAATCTTTATTTCGTTCTCCTGTGAGGAAGAGTTCCAACAGTATCCGGAAACTAAAGCGGAAAAGATTGCGCGGCTAAGTCAATACGGAAAGGACGAGCTGCTGAATATAAGCGTCGGAATTGATCGAGGTGTAGTCACTCCTTTTCAGCTCAGCGACGGAAGACGCTTTGATTACTCTCAGACTCAAAAGGAGCGCCTTAAAGCGTCGGAGCGAAGAAAGAAGCATTACCAACGGATGATGGCCAGACGCATCAAAGGAAGCAGCAACTGGAAGAAAGCTAAAGAGAAGGCCCGTCGCTGCAGCCGGTATGCTGCTTACGTTAGACGAGATTTTGCCCATAAGACCAGTCACGCGATAGTCGGCAATGAATCTGTCGAGATCATCGGAATAGAGGATCTGAAGATAAAGTCCATGACCGCAAGGCCTGAGCCAAAGAAATTTGAAGACGAAGAATTTCTGCCGAACGGAGCTAATGCGAAGGCCGGTCTGAATAAGGCAATCTTGGAAAAAGCGTGGGGTTTAACAGAGAGATTTATCGAATATAAAGCACAGCGAGCTGGAAAGTTGATTATCAAAGTCCCGGCCCCTTACACCTCGCAGACTTGCAGCCGGTGCGGCTGTCAAGCAAAAACTAATCGAAAGAGTCAAGCGCTGTTTCGTTGTACACACTGCGGTTTTACTCAAAATGCGGACAGGAATGCGGCCGAGGTCATTAAGGCAAAGGCCGTGGAGTTATTCCATTCGGAAGGGATAAAGCCGAAGGAGGTTAGAAGAACAATGAGGTTAAGGCACAAGCCGGCTTGTGCTTCAGCCTAGGCAGGAACTGCCCCGTCTGCTAAAGCAGATGTGAGCCTGTGGAGAGGACTCGGAGCAGTGCTCAGGAGACTCTGAGAAGCAGGAAGAAAGAAACCGTTGACAACAACGGAAGCCCCATGCGTTAGCGTGGGGAGAGTTCACCCTAAAATAGGATGCATATTCGGACAGGAGGGTTTTTACCTAGTGGATTATGCTAATATGCAGTTGTGGCAATTGAATGTTGTCACTTCTCCTTGGGATTTGAGGTTGAGTTGAAATTATGTTCTGCCGAGCAAGTCGGCCGTGATTTCAAGTTTAGATTGAAGCGCTCGGACTTGATTCTTCGAGCGCCTTTTTTTGTCTGAGGCTCGCTAACTCTGGGCGGCAATTTTCTCACCGTGCAAAATAAAACCTCTGCAACGAAATCGAAGCAGAGGTCCTTGGGATTTTTTTGGTTTGTTGAGAAAATTGTATTAGTTCGTAAAAACTTTGACTAGTAGTTCAATCTATAAATACGTTATCAATTAAGCAAATGCGGACTCAATGTCTTCAAGCTTCCATTTCCAGCGGTAGATCACCGGTTCCGCATTCA
>LARN01000045.1 GCA_000980495.1 Acinetobacter sp. N54.MGS-139
GGGCAGGAAGGCCGATAAGTAAGAAAGCCCGAGACATTCTCGAGCTTCTTGGCATTAACAACAAATTCCCGCGAAACTTGAAGGACTAAAAGTCAATACCGAACTATTTCGCGGGAGTTTGGGATGCACGGCGAGTCATCGAAATCTTAGCCTCGGTTCGATTATGGAAAAATCCGGCTCAAAAGCAGTCTTGGAGCTCTTCTATAAGCACTTATGCCTTTCCCGTCATTGGGGAAAAATTCATCGATGAAATCGACCGAAAAGACATCCTAAAAATACTTCGTCCCATATGGATAAACAAAACGATGACCGCCTCCCGTGTAAGGGGGAGGTTAGAGAAAATTTTCGCTTATGCGATCAATGAAAATCTATTTATCGGGAACAACCCAGCTTCCTGGAAAGGAAACCTCGACTTATTTCTCCCTCCCGCAAATAAATGCAATTCAACCCAGCATTTCAAATCTCTTTCCTTTACGGAATTAAAAGCCATCATTCCCAAACTACAACAAGAGAGTTCTATCGGGGCAAAAGCCCTGCTGTTCGGCGTTCTTACTGCAACCCGCACTGTTGAATTTACTCAAGCCCATTGGAGAGAGATAAGCTGGAAAGAGAAAGTTTGGCTTTGCCCTCCATCGCGTCGAAAAGACGGCAAAGAATTTCCGTTCAGAGTTCCGCTATCTCAGCAAGTCATCTCATTATTAAAGGAAATTAGAAAAGAATCGAAGGGAGAATTCATATTTTCTGTAGACGGAAAGACGCCGATACGTCGGGAAACGCCAAGGAAATTTTTGAGGACTGCATTAAATCAGGCGTGCACCATGCACGGAATGCGTTCGACCTTCAGAGATTGGTGCGCTGAAAACGATATTGACAATGAAGCAGCCGAGAAATCGCTCATGCACACCACCGGAACGCAAACAACTTTAGCTTACCAACGAAGTGATCTTTTGGATAGAAGACGAGTCGTGATGCAGCTCTGGGCAGATGCACTTTTTGACGACGAAAAAACAAAATACATAAAGCTGATTTGTTGTAAAACAACAACTTTTCATTGATTAAATATATTGTTTTTCATTAAAAACCGTTGTTTTTGCGTAAATACAACAGATTTTGTTGCTTGCATGACTCGTTTTTATCAGAATGACGGTGCAGATAAATTCTTGCTAGGAATTTGAACTTTCTGCAAGTTAACAACTTCAATTGGAGTACTACTCAAATGAAAAAAACACTTATCGCTGCTGCTGTAATGGCCACATCCGGCATTGCATTTGCTGCTTCTAACGTTACCCTTTACGGTGTTATCGACGCTGGTGCCGTAGTTTCTAGAGTTAAACACAACACAACTAAAGTTCAAATGAAGAGCGGTTTCGACTCTGGCTCTCGTTGGGGTATTAAGGGTGTTGAAGACCTTGGTAATGGATATGCTGTAGGCTTCCAGCTGGAACAAGGTTTTGATAGCGATACAGGGGCAGATACCGCTTCTAACTCTGCAGGAAAGAGCTTTGGACGTGAAACACGTCTTTATGTAGACGGTGGCTTCGGTCAGGTAGGTGTTGGCCGCTTCGGCTCCCTTGCTAGTGGCGCTGGCTCCTATAATATTCTTACTGGCTGGGCTTTTGGCACATCCTACGAAGATCAGGGAAGCTGGACAAGTTTTGGTAAGAGCAACAGCCGTGTGAATAATGCAATTGCGTACGTATCCCCTTCTTTTGGCGGTTTCACCGTTCATGCTATGTACTCTAACGGTACTGAGGACGATGCGAACAAATGGTCTGACAATAGACATTATTACGGCTTAGGTCTGAAATATGCTGACAAAGCAGCTACTGCAGCTTTAATCTTCGAAGCTCTTGACGGGAAAGGCACTGGAGGCGAAAAGAAACTCGGCACAGGACTCAATACTTACTTAAAGACTCTTGGGCTTGACTTAATTAAAGGCGATGACCTTACAACTATGGACAAGCGAACAGCCGAATTTAAAGATCGCAAGACGGCTTACAGTGTGACCGCAGGTGGTACGTACAATTTCGGAGTTGTTACGGCTATGGGCATTTATCAGTATGCCTGGGAATCTGAAATGTATTCTCAGCATGCTTTTGGTCTGAGCGCATCTGCTCCTTTAGCAGGTGGTACGGCTAAACTGGGTGCCCGTTATTTATTGGGTAAACTCGATGGCGATGCCAAAAATGTCGCTAAGGCCCTTGACGCTGACACGAAATACAGAGCATGGAATATCGATGCTGGTTACACATATCCATTGAGCAAACGTACCTACTTCTACAGTTTTGCCGGGTACTCTGATGGAGCTAAGCTCTACAAAGATGTCGAAAACGGTAAATTCAACGGCTGGTCTGTTGGCACAGGCTTAGTCCACAAATTCTAATCAATTAGGTAGATTAGTTTGAGTTTCGGCCTCCTTCGGGAGGCTTTTTTCATTTGAACTTCGATTGTTGCTAGGAATTTGAACTTTCTGCAAGTTAACAACTTCAATTGGAGTACTACTCAAATGAAAAAAACACTTATCGCTGCTGCTGTAATGGCCACATCCGGCATTGCATTTGCTGCTTCTAACGTTACGCTTTACGGCGTAATGGACGGCGGTGTTCTCGTTTCTAAAGCTAAGAAAGCTGACACAACGGTTCAGGCTAAGAGCGGATTTAACTCTGGTTCCCGTTGGGGTCTTAAGGGTGTTGAAGAGCTTGGCAATGGCTATACAGTTGGTTTCCAGCTCGAACAAGGCTTCAACTTAGACGACGGTATGACAGCTAATGGTTGGTCCACAGAGGACGGTGAAGAGGGAACTTTCAATCGTGAGTCCCGTCTTTACGTAGCTGGCTCTTTTGGTAGCCTGAGCTTTGGTAGATTCGGAAGCCTTGCTTCTGGAGCTGGTTCTCAGACAATTCTTACTGGATGGCAATTCGGAACCTCTTATGAAGAAACAGGATCTTGGACAAAATATGCTAAAGGCAATGGTCGTATCAATAACGCTATTTCTTATGTATCTCCGTCGTTCGCTGGCATGACGGTTCATGTCATGTACTCCAACGGTACCCAGGAAGATGACAGCAAATGGTCTGAGAACCATCATTATTATGGCTTAGGTGTTAAAGGCGCGTACGGTGCCTTTACTGGAAGTATGATTTTTGAAGCCACGGACGCTAAGGGCGAAGACGTTGTCAAAGCTAAAGACTATGAACACGACGCTTATAGCATCACCGCTGGCGGAAACTACAATTTTGGCGTAGCAACCCTTTCCGGCATTTATCAGTATGCTTGGTCCGATGACGTTTACAAACAGCACGCCTTCGGTATCAGTGGTGCCATTCCAGCTTTCGGCGGTACAGCCAAACTTGGCGGCAAGATGATCTTTGGCAAGGACGAGTCTAAAGCTGCCGGCGAAGAAGATAAATACCGCGGCTGGAGCTTGAACGCTGCTTACCAATACCCGCTCAGCAAACGCACCTTTGCTTATGGCTATGCTGGTTACACACACGGCAGCAAACTCTGGAAGACCTCTAAGGAAGCGGATGCAAACCTGGTCCATAATGGATATGCTGTTGGTCTCGGTCTAGTTCATAACTTCTAATAGTTAATTTCCAGTTTTTATTTGGCCTCCCTCGGGAGGCCTTTGTCATTTGAGCTTCAATTGTTGCTAGGAATTTGAACTTTCTGCAAGTTTTACAACTTCAATTGGAGTACTACTCAAATGAAAAAAACACTTATCGCCATGGGCGTTCTTGGCGCATTCTCCTCTCTGGCTTTTGCGGCTTCTAACGTCACTCTCTACGGTATCATTGAAGAAGGTGTGATCGTCCAGAAAGCTAAACACGGCGACAACAAAGTCGAACTGAACTCCGGTTTCGGCCAGGGCTCCCGCTGGGGCATCAAGGGTGTTGAAGATCTCGGTAACGGTTACAGCGCCGGTTTCGTTCTTGAACAGGGTTTCAACGCTGACAACGGCAATGAAGCTACATCCGGAAAAGCTTTCAACCGTGAATCTTTCCTGTATGTTAAAGGCGGCTTCGGCTCCTTCGGTTTCGGCCGTACAGGCGCTCTTTCCTTCGCTCAGACTCAGGCTATTCTGACTGGTTGGGCCTTCGGCACTTCCTACGGTGCTTCTTCCTGGCAGAGTGCAATTGCCAATAACTTCAGCCGTATGGACAATGTCCTGTCTTATGCCACCCCCTCTTTCAATGGCTTCACCGGTCATGTGATGTACTCCAACGGCCTGACAAGCGATTCTGAAAAATGGTCTGACAACAACCACTACTATGGTATTGGTATTAAGTACCAGGCTAACGCAATCAAGTCCAGCTTGATTTTTGAAGCAGCTGATAACAAAGGTACTGCTACAGATGCTAAGACTGCTGGCGATATCATGACTCAACAAGAATATGCACTGGCCGTCGCGGGTGTCGCTGCCGAAGACTACAAGGCATGGGCTAAAGTCGACGCTAACAAAGAGGCTTATAAGACATGGGCAAAAACAGAATTGGCCGCTGGAGAAGCTGCCAAGAAACCTATTTATGTAATTAACTACGGTTTGGAATATAACCTTGGCTCTTGGACTCCGATGTTTGCTTATCAGTTCGCACACCAGAACAATGGACGTAGAACTCATATGTTCGGCCTGTCTGCCTCTGCTCAAGTTGCTGGTGGTAAGGCCATGTTAGGTGCTCGTTACGTCTTTGGTAAAGACTATGCGAAGAAAGTTGGTGCTAATGAAGTTGCGGTTGATGGCGACGTTCGTGCCTGGACAGTCGGTGCTGCTTACGAATACCCGCTCTCCAAGAGAACAGCTGTTAAGGCTTATGCCGGCTACGCTGACTCCGGTAAAGAATGGAAGGAAGTCGAAGACGTTGCTTACAACGGCTACCAGGTTTACCTTGGCCTTCGCCACGCTTTCTAATCTGACCTGATCTCTGATTAGTCATCGGCCTCCTTCGGGAGGCCTTTTTATCTTCGCAGCAGTCGGGTATCGAAAAAGCGCGAAAGACATGGATTTTCTTTCGCGCCAATAGCTCTGACAATGAATAACTTAGAACTTATGGAGAAGACCTAAGCCTACCTGCCAACCGTTGTAATTTACATCAGCTTCGTTTTTCCAGCCTTTAGCTCCATCGGCATAACCTGCGTATGTCCAAAGGTTGGTGCGTTTGCTGAATGGATATTCATAACCTGCTCCAACAGTCCAAACACTTGCCTTCTTTTCGGAGAGGGCTGCAAGATCGACATAATGGCTGTCGTATTTGCGAAGAAGGTACTTGGCGCCCAATTTAGCTGAACCACCAGCCAGAGGGGCTGTTACAGAAAGGCCGAATGCATGCTGATGGTAATAGTCTTCTTGTGTGGCGTACTGGTAAATCACTCCGGGTTTGACTCCGTTGAAGTTGTATGTGCCTCCGGCCGTAATGTGATAAAGAGCCTTCTGCTTTTCTTCCAGTAGTGCTACGCCTTTGTTATCTTTAGCTTCAAAAATAATGCTGGCATCAATGTTATGAGCTGTATATTTTGCACCAACACCGTAGTAGTGAGCATTGTCAGACCATTTGTTGTCATCTGCTGCTGTACCGTTAGAGTAAGTGGCGTGCAGAGTTAGACCAGAGAAGGAGGGAGTGACATAATTGACCGCGTTGTTTAAACGACCAAAGTGAACGTTACCGACGCTCCAAGCGCTGGCACCCCATGAAGTGCCGAATGCCCATCCACGGAGGATGGCAGTTGACTGAGCAAAGCCAAGGGCCCCCATTCTACCAAAAGCGACTTGGCCGAAAGGGCCGGTTATTCTCATTAAAGACTCACGACTGAAGGCAAGACCAGAAGTATGTTCAGCTCCGGAGTCAGCCAAAAAACCCTGTTCTAATGTGAAACCTACGCTGTAACCGTTACCAAGGTCTTCAACACCTTTGATACCCCAACGCGACATTCCCACGAAGCCAGATTTAAGAGTTGCCGTGGTAGAGGAGTGTTTGGCCTTCCCAACGACCAAGCCTTCGTCCAATTGACCATAAAGTGTAACGTTAGAGGCCGCAAAGGATAAGGAAGCAAAGCTTGAAAGTAATGCTACTACTAAAATTTTTGTTCTCATGATTTCTCCTAACAGATTTGAAAAACCCCTCTACAAAGATGTTAGAGGGGTTCTTGCTAAGCTACACTTAGACTCTTAGAAAGAATGACGGAGGCCGAAGTAGACCTGGTAGCCGTTGTACACGACTTGTTCTGTATCCTTCCAAGCCTTGGAAGAATCGCCGTAGCCGGCGTAGGCTTTGACAGCAGTGCGTTTGCTGAGCGGATAAACGTAAGCCGCACCGACATTCCAGGAACGAACCTTGTCATCGCCTGCTTCAAGAGATTTGTCCTTACCAAAGAGATAGCGAGCGCCGAGAAGAGCATCACCGCCGCCGACAGCAACCTTGGCGCTTAGACCAAACATATGTGTCTTCTTGCCTTCATCCTGATTTGCCCACTGATAAGCAAACATCGGTGTCCACTGGCCAAGGTTGTATTCCAAACCGTAGTTGATGACATAAGAGGTCTTTTCTTTAGGATCTGCAGTGTTCTTGTGATCAACTGCCTCGAAAATCAAGCTGGACTTGATGGCGTTCGCATTGTAGAGAGCGCCTACGCCATAGTAGTGGTTATTTTTAGACCACTTAGCGTCATCGCCAGTGGTACCGTTAGAATACATGGCGCTAATCTTGAAACCGCCAAAGGAGGGGGTCTGGTAGGCAACAGCGTTGTCAACTCTGCTGAAAGATGTGCCGATCGCACTTGTCCAAGAACTTAGACCATAACCTGTACCAAGTGCCCATCCAGTCAGAATATTGTTGGACTGTGCACCAGAGGCCAAGGTGCCTGTACGACCAAAACCGAAGCGGCCAAAATCGCCAGTTAAGTAAAGGAAAGATTCACGGCTGAAAGCTTTTCCTGCAACGCTTTCGTTACCGCTGTCCGCATTAAATCCCTGTTCGAGGATAAAACCAACTGCGTAACCGTTTCCGAGGTCTTCAACACCTTTGATACCCCAGCGAGAGCCCTGGTCGAAACCGGACTGTAACTTAACTAATGTGTCGCCATGTTTGGCTTTTTCGAGGACGACACCTTCTTCAATAACGCCATAAAGAGTTACGTTAGAAGCAGCAAATGCAACGCCGGAAGCAGCCATTACAGCAGCAGCGATAAGTGTTTTTTTCATTTGAGTAATACTCCAATTGATGTTGTTAACTTGCAGAAAGTTCAAATTCCTAGCAAGCCTTCCTACTCAAACGAAGACTATCCCCATCGACGTTGTACTCTCTACCCTAATCCTCCAAAATACCTTGCCAAAAATGCGACTGCCATTGGAACAGTGAATGAAGAAACAACTGTCGTAATAATCATTGCATTCGCGATAACAGCCTCAGCTGCATGAAATTGTCGGCACATCAAGTAAACATTAACACCCATAGGAAGGCAGCCTAAAAATACAATCGCCGTCGTCTCAACCGGCCCTAATCCGATTAACAATGCTAAAGAGAAGATGAGCGCAGGATGAATGAATAATTTAATGGAGCTCAATACAACGCTCTTTCCTAACCCTTGGCCTATTCCGTATTCGGACAACCCCATCCCCACCACAATCAGGCTCAGTGCAGTTGCTGAGTTGCCTATTAGACGGACAGGCTCGTCAATCACATAGGGGATGCTTAATCCCGTAAAGCTCCAGGCAACCCCGCAAAAAATGGCAATAATCAAGGGATTTTTGAAAACTGACGCTAAAGTTTTCAAAAAAGAGCGGATCGTAAGATGTCCCGACTGAAGAGAGAATTCAACGGCAATTGAAACCAAGGTCCACAACACCAAGGCGTTTAAAGACAATACCGCAGATACCGAAGGAGCGACTTTTTCTCCAAGCATCGCAATGGCTAGAGGGAGACCAAGAAGTCCGTTATTGGAGAAGACACATCCGGTACCGAAAATTGCAGTTTCTACCGGCTTCATTTTCAAAAGATATCCGGAAACAAATCGTCCGATAAAAAACAGAATGAAGCAGGCTCCGAAAAATGCGATCAACAGCCTTAGATCGGCATGGCTTTCTGTTAACGCAAGGTTAGACAGAAGACGGAACAACATCGCCGGAAGAGCAATATTAAAAGCAAACCTTGAAAGAACTGTGCTGGCGGTTTTATTAAATCCAAACCAGCGCGATAATGCGAACCCCAAGAAAATGAGCAGAAAAAGCGGCGAACTTTTTCCAAATTGAAGTAAAAATTGAGTAAATAAAGTTTGTTCCATGGGTGAGGTCTTATTAATTAATTTTCTTTCATCTTACGCCTACAGCCTTTAGCAGAGCCTATTCCTCAGCCTTTTTCTTAACGATCTCAATCATCCGATTCTTTTTATTTTTAACAATCGTTCTGAGCTGCATTAATCTGTTGACCTTTTTCTCTTGCCGAAACGATCCGATTTCTTTTGTTTGATTTGTTCGAAAACGTAACATCTCTTCATCTGAATTTACGTTCATTTACTCTTAATTTTGTTCATCCGATTTCATTAAGTAGCCCTTAATTCAAATAGTTAAAGATCTAAACCAAGCTGAACTTTATCTACCAAGGATTTATTTGATGCTTCGTATTTCAATGAAAAAAACGGCCGCAGCCGCTGCCGTCACTTTCGCTTTTGTCGCCGGCTCTTTAGTCCAGACATCTCCGATTGCTCCGATAACCTCCGCTCACGCTCAGCAGGCGCAGCTGCCTGACTTCACCAAGCTTGTGGAGGACAACGGTAAAGCAGTCGTAAGTATTCAGGTTACTCAAAAAGCCGCTGTGCGTAAAAACGCAAACCCTTTCAAAGGAATGCCCAAAGACAAGCTCGATGAGCTCCGTCGTTTCGGATTCCCGTTCCCCTTCCCCGGACCGGATGGTTTTGAAGATCGTATGCCAGAACGCAAAGGCCAAGGCTCCGGCTTCATTATTAGTCCGGACGGTCTGATTCTTACTAACCATCACGTTGTTGACGGCGCTGATGAAATCAAGGTCCATCTGACTGATGATCGTGAGTTCAATGCCAAAGTTATCGGCAGTGATGCCAAAACAGACGTTGCTGTCATTAAGATCGATGGGAAAGACCTTCCGTGCGTTAAGCTCGGCAACTCTAAAGATGTCAAAGTAGGCGAGTGGGTTGCTGCTATCGGCGCTCCCTTTGGTTTAGAGAACACAGTCACGAGCGGTATCGTCTCTGCTAAGAGCCGTAACCTCCCAAGCGATCAGTTTGTCCCGTTCATTCAGACTGACGCCGCCGTCAACCCGGGCAACTCCGGCGGTCCTCTTTTCAATATGAAGGGAGAAGTCATCGGCATTAACTCTCAGATCTTCTCTACTTCCGGCGGCTTTATGGGCTTGTCCTTCGCTGTTCCTATTGATCTGGCGCTTCAGATTAAAGACGAACTCGTCAAACACGGTAAAGTAAACCGCGGCCGTTTGGGTGTAATGATCCAAACAATGAGTCCGGAGTTGGCAAAATCTTTCGGCCTTGAGAAAAACAAAGGCGCTTTGATCGCTCAGATCCAAAAAGGCTCCGCAGCTGAGAAAGCCGGCCTGCAGGAAGGAGATATCGTCATCCTCTTCGACGGAAAGGGCATTGATAATGCTGCAGACCTCTCTCGTGCAGTCGCTTCTGCTCGCCCGGATACCGAGCACAACGTAAAAGTTCTTCGTGAAGGCAAAGAAGCTGAAGTAAAGGTCAAACTTGACGCAGCTGCCGATACTTCAGTTGCTAAAGGCAAAGCCGCTGAAGAAGCTCGCGGTCGTTTAGGCGTAACCGTCCGCGGTTTGAATGACGAAGAGAAGAAAAAATACGGTGACGGTCTCGTTGTCGTCGAATCTCATGGTCCTGCTTCCGAGGCCGGAATCAAAGAAGGTGATGTCCTCTTATCCGTAGGCGGCAAGAAGATTCGCTCCTTCGAACAGTTCAAAGATGCTGTGAATGCTGCTGACAAGACACTAGCTCTTCAAGTTGCTCGTGACGGAAGCAGAACATTCCTGGCCGTAAAACTTGATCCGAAAGACAAAAAAGAAGAGAAGAAATAATCTTTTGATTTAATTCATCTAAGCTCGGCTTCCGCAACAGCGGTTGTCGAGCTTTTTGTTTTAGGATTTCTTGGAACGAGACTATTTTGTTCGGTAGTCACAATTAATTATGTGAAAAAGACCACAAAATCACCGCAACAATGCGGTATAGGATTGGTCAAAAATAGGTATCAATCATTAGATTTATACTTAAAAATCAATAAGTACAGTAAAAATCCCTATAAGAAACTATTGTCTTAACTACCCTCAGTCCCTACAATGCATTTGTACGTTTTTAAAACTTAGACTCCTTTTAAGCCGAATTCGACGTCTTGATCGGAAAGCTACAAGTTTCCAAGACGAATTGAGGAACAACGCCTCCGTAATTAGGATGGAAGAATTTATGTTGGACTATTTAAGAGAAGAATTCGCCGCTTACAGTAACGAACTGATCATTATTGGCGTTTTAATTATCGCCTTTGTCAGTTTCTATTCTCGTTTCTTTCTGAAAAGCAGCAAAAAGAAAAACACAACTAACCGTTAACAGCAAGGCCGCAGAGCGCGGCCTCATTTGTATCTATGTTCTGTTTATTTTGGCACGGACGATACTAGAGTCAGCCACAATTCTGAGAAACCCGTCCAAAAAATCTGCACACCTAAACACACCAAAATAAATGAGAAAATGCGTCCGATTGCATCCGAGCCACTTGGTCCCAATATCTCGGTAATACGATCAGCGTAACGGAAGCATAACCAAACAATCAGAGCATTCGCCAAAGCTGCAGCAAAGGCTCCGATCACATTAGGAATGGTGAAATTCATTGATGTACCGATAGCTGTTGTCACGGCAATGGCGCCCGGTCCTAAAGTGAGCGGCATCGTAAACGGATAAAAAGCAAGCTTCATCCAATCCTGATCGGTTCTCGGCTTATGAGCTCCGGCAGTTGACTCAACTTCCTCCTCCCCTTCACTAGAAGAAGAAGTATTATTCAAAGCCAACCATCCGGCAGAAAAAAGAATCAGGCCGCCAGCGACTCGAAGAACTCCGAGAGAAATCCCAAAAAAGCTCAGAACAAAAGAGCCGGCGCACAGGGTCACCAGCGCCATAATCAGAAAGTAAATACATACTTTATTGGATAAGGTCATGCGCTGAGCGCGGGTTGCTCCCGAGGTTATCGTCAGGAAAAACATCGCCGCCCCGATAGGATTAACCACCGTCACTAAAGACGTAAAAACATAAAGAAAGGTACTCAGGAATGAGGAAAGCATTTTGTGCTTATAGTATTTGGATAAGGATGCTGAATTTTATAGCAGAACAGTATTTCCTGAGAAGCCTCTTACCCAGAAATCAGATAGAAGACAAAAACAACCAAAGAAAAAAGGACGGTCAACCCGTCCCTATCTCTCGGTGTTCATAGGACTATCTCGACTTTTTCATGGCCTCTGCCATCAAACGATTACGAACCATTCTGCAAGCGCAAATTTCAATCATTTTTCTCAAAACTTTTTTCATATCTCTCCCTCCTTGATAAGAATAATAACCCATAAACATAGTATTAACTGGATTTTTTTGAAATTAATGTAGAAAAAATCTCTAATTTCCGCTGAATTTTCTCAACACCGTTGGCTTCATAATTTTTGAAAATATCAATCTTCCGCTTTTTGTTCTCAAAGGGTTGGACAGCTTTTCTAGGATTTTTCCTTTGGCCTCGCATCTT
>LARN01000148.1 GCA_000980495.1 Acinetobacter sp. N54.MGS-139
ATTAAAATGGGTCGCCCTAGAATTTACGACACTCCGCACTTCTGCCTCCACACATACGTTAGGAAGGGACACACTTACGTCGAGGCTTATAGAAATGAATGGGATCCGGAGAAGAAACGCTCTCGCATCGCACAAAGGAAGTACGTCGGAGTCTTGGATACAACGACCGGAAGAGTGCGGCTCGGAAAGAAATATCTTTCAGAGAACCCTCAGTACGAAGGCAAGATCCTTTATTACGAAGACAAGCAGCTTGTTGAACGAACACCGGAAGAAGTTCAGGAGGAGCTGGACAAAAGAGTTCCGAGCCCTCTTAATGACGTTGTCAGCTACGGCGCTTCTGCTGCGTGTTGGCTGGTTGCTCAGCAAAGCGGAATGCTGGAAGACTTAAAAAAGACATTCGGAGCAGAAGTCGGGGCGGACTTGTTGAGATTGGCGGTTTACCAGTACCTTGACGGCGGCTCCATGGACTGCTTTGAACAGTGGGCCTCTCAGCACTGGCTGCCCAAAGCTCGAACCTTCTCAGGCCAGCGCATCAGTGAGATGCTGTCAAAAATAACCCATCAGGATATTACGTCCTACCTAAAACTTCGGAATCACAGGTGCGTAGAACACTTTAATAAAGTAAAGACTCAGGCTGAAGAACTCAAAAAACCAGGCCCCAGATTCCGTTACCTCGCATTAGATTCCACGGCGCTTAGTACCTACTCGGTAACCATCAGCAGCGCTGCTTACGGATACGCAAAACAAAATCCGGAACTTCGGCAAGTTAACTTCACCTTAGGCGTCGACTACCTGAACGGCGATGTCTGCTACGCCTACGAAAGCGAAGGCAGTATCACGGATAAATCCGTCTATCCTCATTTGATGATGGATCTGCACCACAACGGCTACAACCTTCAGGACACGGTTATCGTTACAGATCGAGGCTACCAGAGCATCTACAACATTCAGCGGTTACTCGATATTGAAATTAATTACGTCTGCGGCGTCCCCCTTACGGAAGAAAGCGTCAAGCAGCTCTTTGAAAGATATAA
>LARN01000046.1 GCA_000980495.1 Acinetobacter sp. N54.MGS-139
CTGGAAGAAACGATCTTCTCAAGAGTAGCTTTGTCTTGTTCAGATAAGACGGGATTAAATTTGCGGGTACGACCGGCCATGAAATTCCTCCATTCATGGCCGTATTATACTTCTTATTCTAATTAGATAACGTAATTTTAGAATTTTATACTAGGTGCCCAGCAGATCGCAACAGTCAGCCGCAATCATGCCTTTAGCCCCAAAGAAGCTGTCTCCTCGGTATTTATTGTTCGAAATGATCGTAAAGATCTTCAAAAAATTACTGATTTGAAGGGCCGAGTGCTTTCAGCTACCGAGCCTCATGACTTTGACGGCATGCTTGTTGGAATGGGAGAGATCGCGACAAGAGGCTTTGACCCGGATACTTTTTTCTCTAAAACGCTCTTCTCTCATTATCAATATCCAGACGTGGCGACATATGTTAAGGTCGGAGCTGCCGATGTAGGAATTCTGGGAACCTGTCAATACGAAAAGCTTCTTACAACCGGACAAATCCAGCCCGGTGAGTTTAGAGTTTTAGAGGCTAAGAATAATACGGAAGCATGTATTCGTTCCACGGAACGCTACCCTGATACGGTTTTTTATGCTCTTGATACAGCTCCCATCGATGAGGTAAAAGCGGTATCCCTTTCTCTGCTTTCGATGCCGAAGGGTGAATTTGACTTCGAATGGGTTCCGGCCAGTGGCTTCTTGAAGGTCTACGATCTAATGAAATCGCTAAAACTCGGCCCTTATGAGCATTTGCGAGAAACAACTGTTAAGGACTTCATCCTTTCTCATCAGAAAGAACTTCTCTTAGCTGCATTGCTTCTTTGCGCGATATTGGTCCATGTAGTTCGAGTCAATTGGCTCGTAAATCGCCGTACGGAAGAGTTAAAGTTTGCTTTAGCCGTCCAGCGAGCGACAGAACGAAAGGCTCGGGAAAACCGCCAAAAACTAGACCTTCTCGAAAAAAGCCGCGTGATCTCCCAAATGAGCTCGATTTTTGCCCACGAAGTCAAACAACCGATCACAAACCTGATTTACTACGCCAGCGCGCTTTCCCTGCTTCTGCAGCAGCTTGGGGTAAAAGACGACAGAGTGGAATACGCCTTAAAACAGATGAACAGCCAGGCTAAAAGAACGAGGGATATTGTGGAACACGTTCGTTCATATGCTAAACACAAGGCCAATCGATCGGAAGTTTTTAATTTAGTGGAAGTCATTCGACGCGCGATCAACAGTATTAACAAAGAGGAAATAGAAGGCGTCCAAACCACGGCAAACTTACCGCAAGAAGCAATTGCCGTCGGCGACTCTTTTGAAATCGAACTTGCTGTTCTGAATGTTCTAAAAAATGCACTAAAAGCTGCAAAAAACAGCCTGAATCCTCAAACCTCTGTTTCTGTGACTGCTCAAAAGCACATGTGGAAAATAACGATAACGGATAATGGTCCCAAGATTTCGGAAGAAATTTTTTCCGCATTGGGACGGCCGACTTCAACAAGTAAAAAAGACGGCCTCGGTGTCGGCCTTTCCATCGTACTAAGTATTATCGAAAATAACGGCGGTCATCTGACGTTCCGACGGATCGAACCAAACGGAATCGCTGTGGACTTGTTCGTAAAGAAAAAGGAAGAATAAGAAATGTCTAATCAAATGCTCAGTCCTGTCGTTCGAATCGTTGATGATGACGCCTCAGTTTGTGAATCCCAATCGTTTTTTCTTCAGTTGGCAGGATTTAGAACTCGATCTTTCTCAAGCGCCGAAGACTTTTTAAGGGATGATGATGCAGAGGCCCCCGGCTGTATCATTCTTGACGTTCGCATGGGCGGAATGACGGGTATAGAACTTCAGCAGGAATTAAATCGACGCGGCTCTGATCTTCCGATTATCTTTTTATCAGCCCATGGTGATATCGAAATGGCGATGAGCTGCGTTGAAGCCGGCGCTTTTAATTTTTTGGTTAAACCGCCTGAACCGGAAAAACTCCAGTCTCTCGTCACTAAGGCAGTTGAAAAGAACCGCATGGAGCGCCGTCAAAAAGCTCATGCCCTAAACCTCAAGAGACTCTTTGACACCTTGACCACAGCTGAAAAGAACATCTCTTATCAGCTGGCTAAAGGCTTAAGCAATCCTCAAATCGCCAAACTCTTAGGAATTTCGGAACGTACCGTTCAAACCCACAGAGCCAGAGTCTACGGCAAGCTCGATATAGAGAATCCAGTAGAACTTAATGATTTCTTGCACGAGATGGAAGAAGCATGATCAGAAGACGTGAAATCCTTGCCCTTCCTTTGCTGGGAGTAGTCCCGAGAGTCATTGCTCAGAATTTTCACTGCGGAATTCTGGTCGTCGGCGCAGGCGGTGCCGGATTGGCGGCGGCGTTAGAGGCTTCAGCCTATTCGGATTCCGTTGTCTTAATCGAAAAAGAATCTTTTATAGGCGGAGATACACTTTACTCAGGCGGATTTTTCAACGCCCCCAACACGGAGTTCCAAAATCGTAAAGGCATCAAAGACAGCGAAGAATTTTATCTGCAGCAAATTACACAGTCCGCTAACGGCCGAGGCAATCCAAAAGTCCAGACGAAGTTGGCAAAGGAAGCTGCTAACACTTTAAATTGGCTGAGAAAAAACGGCGTCACTTTTGGAGATGAAATTTATCAAATTTACGGCTCCGGTTATCGCCGTAGTCATAAGCCTGTCACTGCGCTCGGTTCTTCCTATGTTCAGAATTTAGCAGCAGCTTGTCTTAAAAACGGAGTCTCCATTCGAACTTCCACTCGACTGGAATCTTTTGAAGTCCTCCCAAATCAAAAGGGATTTCGCGTCACCATCTCTTCAAAGGGAGTAAGTTCAGTGATTACCTCACGAGCTTTAATCCTATGTGCCGGAGGTTTTGCAAACAATCCTGAGCTTATTCGTCGATACGTTCCGAATCTAAATTTCAAGTATTCCGATTCACGCGGAACAGGAGAAGTTCTCCAGAGGGCAATTGAAGCCGGCGTTCAGGTAGAAAACATGGATGCAGTTGAATGTATCCCTGAGGGCTCCATTCTCAGTAAATACTCGGCCAGACTGTATGCAATGGCACCCGGAACTGTCTTTATTAATGAGGATGGTGAACGCTTTGTCGATGAAGCCGCAACACGCAAAACCATCTCCGAAGCTTTGATCAAGCAAGGTGCAAAACGCTGTTGGACAATCGTTGATATCAGGAGCGTTAAAAGGCTGGACAAAAGCCAGCAGAAAAATCTCTATCGAGCTTACTTCGCCGGTCAGGTTTGGAAGAACGATACGTTAGAAACGTTATGCAAAGACATTAACGTTCCTTTCGAGAAGGTCAAGGCTTCTTTTGAACAAGTCGATCCGAGACATCGTCCGAGCGTTGCGCCTTTTTGGGCGGTTCGCATGTATCCGTGGATTCATTACACCTTAGGTGGAATCTCTATCAACGAGCAGGCAGAATGTCTAAATAAATTCGGAATTCCTATCCCCGGCCTGTATGCCGCAGGACAAATTACCGGCAGTGTTCACGGTGAAAACAGACTTGGCGGAAACGGCCTTACTGATGCGTTTACATTTGGACGCATCGCCGGCAAAAACGCAGCAAGATGGATTAAAGAAAACTGAAAAGAAATCGCTTTTTCTCCCAAACCTCCCTTCTCTCTGCAACAAGGCTTCCGAAATTTAGAAATTGTCAAGAGACAATTAGCCGACGCTTTCTGTTTATCGGATATTTAACCTTGGCACTGAAACGAATCTTCGCTTCATTTCCAAGGAGAAATAATTTTATGCAAACATCTCGTCGTTCTATCCTCAAAGGCAGCATCCTCGCCTCCTTAGCCGGCACAATGGGTGCTACTGCTATGAGCGCTTCTGCTGCAGAAAAACAGGCTGCCCTTCCGAAGAAGGAATATGACCTAGTCATCTGCGGTTTAGGTATCGGTGGTATCGTCACCGCCATCCGCGCAGCTCAGGACGGCTTGAAACCGGTTATTCTCGAAAAGATGAGTTCTGCTTCGGGTAACACCATTTACTCTGCAGGCTTCATGCTTGGCGTCAACACCAAGATGCAGCAGGAAAAGAAGCTTGAAACCGGCGACACCGTAGATAAATTCTACGAAGACATGATGAAGGTTTCTCAAGGCCGAGGGGATCCCAAACTCACACGCCTTGTTGCTGAAAAAGCAGACGAGACACTGAACTGGCTGCATGACTACGTCGGCGTTAAATATGCCGTCGGCATGAAGCTTGTTTGGCCGATGCTCCAGCGTGCTCACCTCACTATCGGAGAAAAGAAGCCCGGCGGTACACAGCTGATGCTCTATTTACTGGCTAAAGCCAAAGAACTTAATGTTCCTATCGTCTACAACGCCAAAGCGGTCGAACTGCTCGACAACCCTCAAAACGGTAAAGTTATCGGAGTTAAAGTTAAGAGCAAAGAGGGGTTCGAAGAATACTTCGGCAAATACGGCGTCGTCATGGCTACCGGCGGTTTCTCCGCCAACAAGATGATGCTGACAATGATGGCAGGCGTTCCTGCCGCCAACATGCCGGTTCGCGGTTCCCACTCTGTTACCGGCGAAAGCATTCTTTTAACCGGCCCATATTTCCCGAAAGTTGTTAACGTTGACCAATACCACTGCGGACCGATCCACGGACCTACAGGCGCTAACCCGCTAAACATCGTTAACACCGGTATTGCCGTTTCTAAGGAAACAAAGCGCTACACCGATGAAGGCAAGACCTATGTCCAGATGTCTCGTGACACAGCCGCATTGACTCGTGACAACTGGGGCTACATGATTGTTGACGAAGATACGCACAATCTTCCGATGCTGAAGAATGACTGGTTCTCTTATTCTTCTCATAAGGCGCCTGTCTATAAGGCCGATACGATCGAAGGTTTAGCTAAGGAAGCCGGACTGAATCCTGTTGAGCTGAAGAAAGTTGTCGACGAATACAATGCCGCTCTGAAAGCCGGCAAGCTCGGCGAACTGACACCTCCCAACACTCACAAGAATCCGCGTCCGATCCTTAGGGCTCCCTTCTATGCCGTTCCGTTCCAGGGCGGTATGACAGCTACCTTCGGCGGTCCGCTCATCAATACGAACGGTCAGGTTCTTGACACGGAAGGACGTCCGGTTCCGGGTCTCTTCGCAGTCGGCAACGCAGCAGGCGGTTTGTTCTATGACAACTACGTCGGCGGCGCTCAGCTGACATCTGCTTCCGTTATCGGCCGTCAGATCGCCGACTACGTCAAGACATTGGCGAAGTAACACGATTTTTAAGCCGACCTTTTAGGTCGGCACCTCAAACCACTGTAAACCGTCTTCTAATCTTCTCAGAAGACGGTTTCATTTTCCATCAAAGAGAAAGGCAGTACCTCAACCATCCAAAATCAATAAGTTACTTAAAAGTTAAATTCTCAATGCTTGAGGAAAAGAAGAAAAGAGCCGAGTTTTTAGGCTCAGCTCTCAAAATCTCAATAAACGGCAGTCAAATTTCCCTGACGACCTCTGAAATTAGTCTTGTTTTTTCTGTGCCGCTTTCTTCTGGTCTCCGGCCAACACAAAAGTAATTTCATCAGGTTTGATGTATTTACGCAGTGCAGCATTGACATCAGCCGTCGTCAGCTTGGAAATGGCTTCCGCCTGTTTCTTACTGAATACCCATGTACGTTGATTTTCCATCTTGTCGTTCCAGGAGCGGGCAACCACATCGTCCTGAGAACGAGCGACCTGCATTGCCTGCAGCAGACCTTTCTTGGCTTCCTCTACCTCTTGATCTGTAAAGCCGTCTTTAATCGCTTTAGCAATCACGTCGCGGGCACTGGCTTCTGCCTGAAGCATGTTCTGAGGAGCCACAATCGCACGGAAAACAAAGCTACCGTTATCGCCCTTCGCAGGAATACGGACGTGAGAACCGGCACCGTAAGAGAGGCCTTCTTTCTGACGCAGTCTTTCAATCAAGCGATTAGAAAGTCCTGTGCCGCCGCCCAGAATCCAGTTGGCAACGGTAAGTGCCGGAGCATCCGGAGCTGTGTCGTTGATCGGGAACACGGAGCGAGCAACGATAGTTGCGTTTTCCTTGTCAGGCGTATCAATCACGACGCGAGTGGCCTGAACAGGACGGTATTCCGTTACGATCGGAGCGTAATGAGCTTTAGAAACGTACTTGGCGTAGTCATCGCGAATGATCTTTTCAACGGCCTTCGGATCAAAGTCACCGACGATAGAAATCTCACCTCTGGACGTGCCGCCGAATTCTTTATAGAAAGCTCTGACCTGATCAACTGTCAATCTATTTAACTGTTCCAGCGACTCATCTAAAGAGTATTCATGACGAGGGTCGCCTTTCGGATAAGTATTGAAATGCTGCGTAATCGCATTCTGTGCCAGCGCATCCGGCTTATCACGCATGCTTTCAATCATGACCTGCATCTGCTTCTTGAACTGATCAAATTCATCCTGAGGCATGATCGAGTTGTGCATAACATCGAACACCAACTCAAGAGCGGCTGGAAGATTCTTTCTCGTCGTCGTGAAGTTCGTAATGGAACCGGCCATCTTCAGTTCGGTCATACGATCTTCAATCTCAGAACGCGTCATCGTCTTTGTTCCGCGGGTCAGCATCGCTGCGGCAACAGGTTGAAGACTGGACTTACCGAAAAGATTCTTCTCGTCACCGGACTTGAACTTCATGCAGACAGTCACGGTTTCACCGCGTGTCTGTTTCGGCAGCAGAGCAATATTCAGATCACCGATATCGATACGCTGTGTTCTCTTGTCGAGGTTATCGAAAGAAGAGTCAAAAGCTTCAATCTTCTGAGCGGCTCCCTGCGGCTTGTAGTTCGCCAGCAGTTCTTCTGCGCTCGGGGCCTTTGTGATCTCTGCGCGCTGAGGATTGTCATCAGGAATGAAAAGTCCGACGACGCGGTTGTCTCGCACGAAATACTTATCAGCCGCACTATCAGCCTGCTGAGCAGTGACGTCTTTGGTCTTATCGCGTCCGTAGAAGAAAAGTCTCCAGTCACCAAGTGCAATGTACTCGGACAAACCGACACCGAATCCTTCCGGATCGGCAAAGGCGCGTTCGTACATCGTTTCCATCTGAGCCTTGGTTCTAGTCAGCTCTTTAGAAGTCACAGGCTTCTGCTTCAGAGAACCTTCAATCGTCTCGATGAGCTTATCTTTAACTTTTTCTAGTGATTCGCCCTTCTTAACCGAGGCTCCGAAAATCACAAAGCCCGGTTCCTTAGCGCCGACGGCATAGCCGAAGACATTGGCAGCCAAACCGGTTTTAACTAAGGCGTCATACAAACGACCGTTAGGAGAGTCAGCCAGTACTTCAGTCGCAACTTCTACACCTAAAGCATCAGGATGCAGAGCGCTCGGAATGCGATAGCCGACAGCCACCATCTGAGTTTCACCCTTGCGGCGGATCTCAAAAACGCGCTCACCGTCCGCAGTCGGTTCCACTGTCCATTCAGCAGGAAGCGCTTCTTTCGGATTCTGAATTAAAGAGAAATCCTTAACGATCCATTCCAGCGTCTTCTGCACGTCGAACTTACCGCTAACGGTTAAAACAGCGTTGTCCGGACGGTAATAGCGATGATAGAAAGCCTGAAGGTTTTCGATACGAACGTGCTCAATATCGCTTCTGTTGCCAATAGTGCTCTTGCCGTAGTTATGCCAGTCGTACATCATGGACTGCATACGCTTCATCAATACGCTGGACGGACGGTTCTCGCCCATCTCGTATTCATTGCGCACAACGCTCATTTCGCTGTCCAAGTCTTTTTTAGCGATAAAGGAGTTGCGCATAGCATCTGCACTCCAAGCTAAAGCGAACTTGAGGTTGTCTTCAGTAGCGGTAAAAGACACATAGTAATTTGTGCGATCCAGCCAAGTGGAACCGTTCATGCGGAAACCGCGGTTCGTAAATTCTTTGGTCGGATTCGGGAAGTTTTTGCTTCCTTTAAAAATCAGATGCTCGAGCAAATGAGCCATACCGGTTTCGCCGTAGTTTTCCTGACGAGAGCCGACCAAGTAAGTCATGTTAACGGTCGCCGTATCTTTAGAGGCATCCGGGAAAAGAACCACGCGTAATCCGTTGACAAGACGGTATTCCGTTACGCCTTCAATACTCGGCCCTTGGGTCACACCGGCCGGAAGTGCAGTACCGGCTTGCGAAACGCTGACCGGTGCTTTTGTTTCTTCTGCTTGTGTATTCATCATCGTAAAGGCTGAAGCGACACAGGCCGCTACAGCAAGTTTCTTCGCAATTTTCATAGAAAATAATTGTCTGTTCTAACAAATTGTTTGCTAAGGATAATCCGCTTGTCTTAAGACAACGTTCGATCAGCTCCCGGAAACCAATAAAACTTTGTCTAATTTGTAAGACTTTTTGTATAGAAATGAGAAATATTCTTCTTTTCAATATAGTTTTAGCTTGAAGCGCGAAGAATTAATTTAGATTGAGTCTTCATTCATCTGCGTGGCCAATAAGTTATTTAAAGGAAAGAAATCTCATTCATGTGACTCCAAAAGTAGGACGCGGCCGTTCCTCGCTTTTCTTTTCGGACTTTTCTTCATCAATTGATGACGATTCACCGCATTATTAGCCTGCTTAATCCTCCATCCCTCTTGTAGGTGATTTTTCTTTCGTCTAATTCAAAAAATTCAAGAAGTTATTAGAAGTTTCCCGGGTACGATTTTGAATTACCCGCTCCTCCAAAATTGAGTAGAATGTGGCGGTTAACTCAGGCGAAGAAAGCGTCTTAAAGAAGTTAAATAAGCGGCCTTCCTCGCATTTTTTGGATGAATTAAATTTAATTATGAAAAAACTCCTTCTCGCAACAGCTCTGGCAGCCCTTACCGCTCCCGTCTTCGCCCAGACCGCCTTCACCGTTAACGGTCAGACAGTTTCTGTGGCTGAACAGAAAGAACTTATGAAAGTTCTTGCCGACCGCGGAGTCAAAGACCAGAAACAGCAGCTCGAGGCTGCCCGCAGCATCCTCGCTCAGGAAAAACTCATCGAAGAAGCTGCTAAGAAAGCCAATATCGCTCAGGACCCTGCCGTTAAGGCACTGATTGCAGAACGCAAGACCGAGATTTACTCTGCTGAACTGGTTCGTAAGAATGCAGCTGCTCATCCGCTGACAGACGCCGACCTCAAGAAGACTTACGAAGAAGTCAAAAAGCAATACGATCCGAATGAAATCAAAGTTCGTCACATCCTGGTTAAAACCGAGCAGGAAGCCAAAGACATCATTAAGTCTTTAAATGCAGGCGGTGACTTTGCCGCGATCGCAAAAGAGAAATCTTTGGATCAGGGCACAGCCGCTCAGGGCGGAGAAATCCCGTTCACCAACATCCGCAGAATTGCGATCCCCGGATTTGCTGAAACTGCCATGGCTCTGAACAAAGGCTCTCTGCTTCCCGTTCCTTTCCACAGCGCACTCGGTTATCACGTTATCCAGCTTCAGGACAAGCGAGAAGTACCTCTGCCCTCTTTTGACGCTCTAAAACCTCAGATTCAGAATCTGGCTGCTCAACGTCAGGCCCAGCAGTACATGGCTGATCTGATGAGAAACGCTAAGATCGCAGAAGCCGCTCCGGCTAAGAAAAAATCCTCTAAGTAATTTCCATTGATACTTAGGAAAGGTCGCTTCGGCGGCCTTTTTTGCCAATTGAAAATGAAAATCTCTAAAGTCGGCTAATAGCGGGGAGAGTAAATAGGATTATCCCTGTAAATTAGGGATGAAACCAGCTGTTCTTAAGAGTCGCGTAATGATATACCACTATTTAACAAAAAACGGATTTTTAAGTAGAATTCATTGAATTTGAAAGTTTCATTACCTGAAACGATTTCGTTGTTGGAAAAAAGAG
This sequence comes from Acinetobacter sp. N54.MGS-139, assembly GCA_000980495.1. Lineage (GTDB taxonomy): Bacteria > Pseudomonadota > Gammaproteobacteria > Burkholderiales > Burkholderiaceae_F > Parasutterella > Parasutterella gallistercoris. Next base: position 9,878 of record LARN01000046.1, read on the forward strand.
AGTGAAGTTCCTTTACGACCTTTTGCCGGTGATTTTGTTCTTCGGCACATTTAAAGTTGCTCAGACAAATCCGGACTCTGCGGCTGCGCTTTGCAACCAATGGCTGGGAAGCGGCTTTCAAGCCGACCAGGCCCCGGTTATTTGTGCCACGGCTGCTGCGATAATCGTGTCGCTTCTTCAGATCGGCGTGAAATTTGTACGCCGTGAGAAGATCGATCCGATGCTGTGGATTTCTGTTGCCGTCATCTTAGTCTTCGGCTCTCTGACAATCTGGCTTCACGATGAAATGTTCATCAAATGGAAACCCACGATCCTTTACTGGATCTTTGGCGGAATCCTTTTGGGCGGTTCTTTCATGCATAAGAACTTCCTTAAGTCGCTTCTCGGTAATAAAGTTTCTCTTCCGGAACCTGCATGGAATATTCTCCTTCGCGGTTGGATCGGTTTTTTTGCCGTTACCGGTGTTCTTAATCTTATAGTTGCCTACACATGCTCCACCGACGTGTGGGTGAACTTCAAACTGTTCGGGCTGATGGGACTGACGCTCCTCTTTACCCTAGGCGTCGGCTTTTATATTTCTCGATTTATCCCTGAATCTGATTCGGAAGGAAAATAAAGATGAGTCACACTCCCACATTAGAAAGAATCAGCCAAGCGCTTGAGCCGATTTTCCCAATCGAGCTTCGCTTTACTGATTACACAAGACCTGAAGCCGGCAGAGCTCCTGCTGCAGGCTCCCTCTACCACCTCTTTGTCATTTCCAGACGTTTTGAAGGTCTGCCGAAAATTGACCGACACCGAATCGTTTACGAATACTTGAAACCTTTTATCGGTCACGGTATTCACAACATCAATATGACATTGCTGGCGCCGAGCGAATCTCGCCACTAATATTTTTATTTGAGGCTGCAGGTGCTTAAGTCCTTTGTGCTCGCCGCTGCGCTTGCCGGCGTCCTTCCTGCAGCCGTTGCTCAAACTGCCTTTACGGTTAACGGACAATTTGTTTCCGTAGAAGAACAAAAGCAGTTAATGGACTTCCTGAGAGCCAACGGCGTAACCAATGAAAAGCAGCTTAAAAACGCAGCCCGAAGCATTCTTCTCGAACAAAAAATCATCGAACAAGCTGCCAGAAATGAAGGTCTTCTAGAAGATCCTCGAGTTCGTGTTTTAACTTCGGAAAAACAGGCTCAGCTTTACGGATCGATTCTGAGCCGCCGATATGCTTCTGAGCATCCGATCACGGAAGAACAGGTTCGGAATCGTTACGACTCACTTCTCTCTAGCTACGATCCACACGAAATCAAATTTCGACATATCTTGGTAAAGACACCGGAAGAGGCTAGAGAAATTATTCAATCTCTCAAGGTAGGTTCCGATTTTGGTTCTCTCGCTAAAGAGAGATCTTTGGACCAAAGTACCTCTCAAAACGGCGGACAGATTCCTTTTACGAATATTCGTAATGTCTTGGTTCCGGGCCTCGCCGAAGCCATCCTCGCTCTTCAGCCGGGCAACCTTCTGCCGGTTCCTTTCAAAAGCAAGCTCGGATATCACGTGGTGCTTCTCGAAGAAAAACGTGAGGTCCCCTTTCCTTCTTATGAAGAAGTTAAGCCAAAAGTGCTTTCAGAACTTGAAAGACTTCAGACAACAGAGTTCTTGAACGACCTTCAGAAAGACGCAAAAATTCTCAAAGTTTCGGACAGCTCTGTCGACTAGTACCTTGTAACAATAATATTTTCGCTTAAAGCTCCGGATACAAATGTCGGAGCTTTATGCGAGCGTCGCTAGTTGTAAATTGCCAATTAACGACT
>LARN01000051.1 GCA_000980495.1 Acinetobacter sp. N54.MGS-139
TCCGAAAGTGTGGCGTAATGCGCCAGAAGCGGAGGACATTTGAGTTCTGCCGTCAATTTCGAGACTTCAGGATCGTCTGGGTTGAGCGCATCAAGAGCCTGCTGAAGAATGTACTTCAAAGGCGGATTGTTCTCCTTTTTGCGTTTTGCCAAATGGGACTCAAGAATAGATCTGTAGTCCGCATAAGAGAATATCTTGCATAGCACAGCCAACACAAAAATCGCAAGGCTCGAATCATTCTCTTTTAATCTGGAAGCCATTGCTTCGTGATCGAAGGGTGTTATCTTTTCTGGATTATCGATAAAGGTAAACACAAGCGCGGCCATATCCGAGGCAATATCTTTTGAAAACTCCTCAGTTTTCTTTAAAAGGGAGGATATTTTTCTTGCCGTAGACGCCGAGCCTCTGTCCAAAAATAAAACTGCTGTCAGAAAGACATTTCGAATAGGTCGGAAGAAAATAGGATTCTTATAGTAGACAAAATGGCCTCGGTGATACTTAACATCTTCCTTTAAAGCAGAAAGTACGCCCTTTTGGCCTTCTTTAAAGTTTCCATGAGAAGCCTGAAAAATCCCCTTTAGTAAATCCTTCGTCCAATAGTCATCAGACAATTGATCAAAAGTAAAACCACTAAAACCGGTCCTATATAGATCGTATTCACTTGCAAACCACGTAACCACGTCCTCTCGAATCGTGTCCCCGAAAGAGAGAAAAAGTTCTTTAGAACATCCTAAACTAAAGTCCTCAGACTTGCCGGCTGCTGCATCCATAAAAAGGTTCCAAGCTAACACTTTGTTTTCTTTGGATAGTTTGGCAAACAGCGGATGCCACTCTTTCCTGCAGGCCATGACAAGGATCAAGCCTTTTACAGCATCTCTGTACCGGAAAAACGGGTAGAGCGCAGTGTCTTTACAACGGGAGAGAACACCGTTCAAATCTCCCTTACCACTAAGTTTGAAGAAAGAAAGCTGCAAAAGAAAATCAATATAAAAGTCTTGAACCTCATCTCCTCTTGTAAGCACCCTTCCAAGCGTCCTCTTAGCTTCTTTGATGAAAGAAGGCGTATAGACCTGAGCGTAGTCAAGAATCACTTCGGGTTTGATTGCGTATTTGCCTTTGTAGTGACTAGGAAAAGCAATTGCAACATTTTTATCCTGCAAAAGCTTAAGAAATCCATGAACGGACTGCCTGTTAAGCGATTGTTCAATCACTTCTTCAGCCGCGTATTCATGAAAATATCCCGGAATAATTGAAAAAATCAGAGCGTACTTACCGAGACGAGGATACTTGCTGAGCGGATCTTGGACGATCATTTTGAATTTCAGAAAGGAAAGATTTTCCAACTATACGGCAGTTGCGGCGACCCTTGGCACCTCAACCGTAAAAAAACTCCTCGAACCGTTAAGCACGAGGAGTTCTAAAAGCCTAAGCGTTTTACGACTTCTTGACGAAAGTCACCGATTGAGGACCGAGCCATTCGTAGTGACGTTTGATACCGTCCGCGCAGGCGGTGCAGCCTCCGCATTTGGTTCCGTCCATATCGACTTTGGCCATCAGTCCTTTGTCAATCCAGCGGCGCGCCATCGGTTCGATCACCGAGGGCTCGACCCGGAAATGCATGGCGATTTCCAGTTCCGAGACAATGCGCCGAGCTTGAACGTATTCCTTTAATTCGGTTAATGTCACTGAGCCGCATCCTTGCCTTTAACACGAAGGCCGATAATGATTGCAAGAATTACCGCCAGGCACACGCCGATGCATACCGAGGAATACACCGGATGCTGATTGAAACGGCCGATCTGATAAACAATCGTTGCTGCTCCATAGCCCATAGCAATAGTCCAGAGGGCTGCAAATGCCGTCCAGCGGGCGCCGACCTCTCGATACATAGCACCGATCGAAGCGCAGCACGGGATGTACAGGAGAACCATCAGCAGATAAGAGAAGGCGCCTAAGTCACCGTCAAAGAGGTGTTTCATCGCACGGAACGTACCGGTGCCCACCTCTTGCTCTGCGGCTTGTTCATCGACGTCGGTCAGGTCTTTTTCAACATTGACGCCGAGCGGATCGACAAAGAAGTCACCGAGTTGGGATAGATTTTCACCGATCGATTTCACAGCGCGAATGGCTTCGCCGGAGAAGCTGAACGGTTCTTCCTCTTCTTCAGGCTTGGCTTCACCGTTCTTTTCCTGGTCGGCCGCACTCATGCGGTCGCCCATGCCGGAATAAAGACTGTCCAACGTACCGACAACGGCTTCTTTCGCCAGGATGCCGGTGAAGACACCCACCGCAGCAGGCCAGTTTTCATTGCTGATACCCATCGGCTGGAAAGCCGGAACAATGGTCTTGCCGATCTGAGAAAGAACGGACTTATCGGTGTCTTCGTTGCCGAAGCTGCCGTCCGTGCCCAAAGAGTTTAAGAAGGCCAATACTGCAACGATGATGACGATCAGTTGACCGGCTTTCACGATAAAGCTCTTTAAGCGGTCCCAGGTGCGAAGGCCCAGATTCTTAAGGGTCGGCATGTGGTACGGAGGAATTTCCATCACGAAAGCTCCCGCCTCGTCTTTCAGCGCGGTTCTCTTCAGAATGAAGCCCGTGAGAATCGCCACCAAAATACCGATCAGATACAGAGAGAAGACCAGGTTCTGTCCTCCGAGCGGCCAGAAAGTCGTCGCAAACAGCACGTATACCGGAAGACGAGCGCCGCAGCTCATGAACGGAGCCATCATCACGGTCGTAATACGGTCGGATTTTTTCTCCATGGTGCGGGCGGCCATAATCGCCGGAACGCCGCAGCCGAAGCCCACGATCAGCGGAACGAAGGATTTGCCGGGAAGTCCCAAGAAACGCATCATGCGGTCCATCACGAAAGCGGCACGGGCCATGTAGCCGGAGTCTTCCAGGAAGGAGAGCGCGAGGAACAGACAGGCGATCACGGGAATAAAGGTCGAGACTGTCTGAATACCGCCGCCGATGCCGTCAGCGAGAATCGTCTTGAGCCATTCGGGACTGCCGATGCTCGTCAGAAGATTACCGAAGCCTTGAACGAAGATGGCTCCGAAAAGAATATCGAAGAAATCGATAAAGGCCGATCCGATGTTGATCGAGAAGATGAACATCAGATACATGATGAACAGGAAGATCGGAATACCGAGCCAGCGGTTCAGAACGATCTTGTCAATTTTATCGGTCGTGCTCTGGTCGATCTCGCCTTTGCGGATCATGGATGCGGCTGTTGCCTGAGATACAAAGCTGTAGCGAACGTCAGCCATCGCGATATCGAGGTCGCCGTTGTACTTCTGATTAATTTCCGCAATGATCTTATCGACTTCGGTCAGGTCCACTCCTTTCAGGTAGTCGCCCATACCGGCGTCGCCTTCCAGCAGCTGCTCGGCGGTCCATTCGGCGCGTTCCACTTTCTGAGCAGACAGAAGCTTGGCAATTTCAGCTCTGGCCGCCTCTACGTCATCGGCAAAGACGATCGGGTTCTTCGGGATACGAAGGTCATCGAGCTGGGCGTCGATCGCGGCACACAGTTCTTTTAAGCCCTGCTCTTTCGCAGCGACAATACCGATCACAGGGCAGCCCAAGGCTTCGCTGAGTTTGTGCGGATCGATTTCGATTTGGTGGGCAGCAGCCATATCCAGCATATTGAGCACCACGATCATCGGAACCTGCATTTCGAGAAGCTGCGTGGTCAGATAAAGATTGCGCTCGAGGTTGCTCGCGTCAACGATGTTGACGATCAGTTCGGCTTCATCCTGCAGGATGTAATCACGGGCAACGCGTTCGTCCTCACTGGAAGCAGAACTCGGCTGAAGGGAGTAAATGCCGGGCAGGTCAACGATTGTGATCTCTCTGTCTTTATAAGTGAACTCGCCGACAATGCGTTCGACGGTCACGCCGGGCCAGTTGCCGACCGTTTGATGAGAGCTGGTCAGACCGTTAAATAAAGTGGTTTTGCCGCAGTTCGGGTTGCCCACAACTGCAATAATATTTTTACGCATGGTTTGATTTATTTGATCGGTTCGACATCCAAAATTTCAATCTCGCCCTTACGGACGCTGATTGAAGAACCTCTTAATTTGATTTCGACCGGATCGCCGAGGGGAGCGACTCGCTCAACCACAAAAGGCGTTCCGGGAAGAGCGCCCAATGCCAAAAGTCTTTTGCGGTATTCGATTAAGCCGGGTCTGAAGGATTTGATTACGCCCTTCTCGCCGGGCTTCATATCTCTAAGCAGCATTTATTTTTCTACCTCTTTGTTCCATAGAACTTTGAGTTCCTTCGCTACCGGACGGCCGATGGCGACGTGTACGTTGCTAATGGCTACGACGACAGGGCCGGAAATCGTTACGCTGGACACCGTCAGAGGAAGATCTAAATAGATACCGACATCCGTGAGTTTGCGAATGTCTTCCTGACTGAGGTTTCCCCAGCTCACGAGATCAACCACTGCTCCGACGGGTGCGTCTAGAAGGCTGATCTCAGCGTCGTTTGTTTTTTCCATGAAAGCTCCTGCTTTATATTTCGAATAAATCAAATAATAATAGTAACGATTCTCATTATCCAAAAATTAGATAAATATTTTGAGCAATTTAACTTATAAATGCGATGTTAATAAGTATAAACCCTAAGCAATTTTTACTTTCACTTTTAAGGACCTGAAAGAAAGGATAAAAATGTTCAAAAAGGTCTTTCGGTGTTATCGATATTTGCATTCGTTATCGGCAAGGACGTCGGTTTGCCTCATCAGAAATCAATCGACGAGGTTCTTTTTTAGCCGTACGATCTCTTTGCCTAATTCAATGCGCCAAAAATTAATATCGCAAATTCAAAGGTTCAGAGCAGGTTTTCGAGCGATCGGCAACAAGCCGAGTGAGGCACTGCAACTTGAGGAAAATTTTCCGCCCTTCCACGGCGTACCGTAATGCGGTTATTACCTAAAAATGTGATTTTTCTTAGCACTTTCAAATTCCAAAAAGCTCAAAGCGCGTAATTCTAATGTTTCTAAATATTACATAAAATGCAAAAAACCATCCGTATTAATACGGTTATTTAGCCAATTTTTTGAGGATTTTTGACATTATTTTGAAAATATCTTCCCATTTAGCACGCTCCGTGAATTTCTGTGAAAGAACAAATTTTCGTGCCAATAAAGGGCGGATCTCTTTGATTTTGGGGTTTTTACTAAATCTGCATCATGTTTCTTTTGATTCTATCGATTTATTCGATGGAGTTGTTTACCCCATAATTATTGTTATTTTGTAGCCCCGTGTAACTATTCGTAAAATTATCCTTATTTTTCCGTTGTTTGCAAAACTTATCAGCCTGCTCATTAATCTTCAAATCTTATTGACACCTTATGAGTCAGGCGCCTAAAGTGACCGCAATCGGCGCAACCGCCGAATCCACCCCAGGACTTGTGCAAATGTTGCACTTGTATGCTAAAGGACACAATTTATGCGCACATCTCGTCGTATATTTTTAAAATCTGCTGTCGGTTTGACCGGCGCGGCTACCGCATTCCACGCATCTGCGGCCTCCCGCTTCCTTCCCGGTCAAATCGGCAAATGGAAACTGGCAGATACCAAAGAATACTTAAACATCTGCTGCTACTGCTCCGGCGGCTGCGGAACCATTTGTTCCGTCCGCGACGGTCAGCTTATTAATATTGAAGGCGACCCTGACAACCCCGTGAACCTGGGCGGCCTTTGCCCGAAAGGCGCAGGTCTGACCGGTCTGAGAAAGATCGTTGATAAAGACCGCCGCTTAGTGATGCATCCGCACCGCCTCACACAGCCTCTGGTTCGCCGCCCCGGCTCCAGTGAATGGGAACCCATTTCCTGGTCTCAGGCTATCGACGAGATGGCGCGCAAAATTAAGAAAACTCGTGACGAGAGCTACACTAAAGAAGAAGACGGTGTTACCGTCAACCGTTGCGAGGGTATTGCAAGCTACGGCGCTGCTCAGCTGAACTGTGAAGAAGCTTGGCTTGTTCAGAAGTTTGCCCGTTCTCTTGGCGTCGTTCAGATCGACAACCAGACTCGTGTCTGCCACTCTTCTACCGTTTCCGGTTTAGCCCCGACCTTCGGACGCGGGTCCATGACCAGCCACTGGTGCGATTTCCAAAACGCCGATGTCATCATGACCATCGGTTCCAACAACGTTGAAAACCATCCGCTGTCTTCCCGCTGGTGTCACCGCGCCGTTGACCGCGGTGCCAAGTGGATCGTTGTTGACCCGCGCTTTACTCGTACCGCCTCTCAGGCCGATATGTACGCCCCGATTCGTCCGGGTACCGATATCGCTTTCTTCGGCGGCATGATTCACTACATTCTTGAGAAGAAGCTCTATCAGAAAGAGTACGTGATGAACTACACGAACGCTACCTTCCTGATTGATCCTTCCTATAAATTTGATGTTGCAGACGGTCTCTTCTCCGGTTGGGATGAAAAAGAAAAGGCTTACAGCAATAAGACTTGGATGTATCAGACTGAAAAGGTTATTCCTTGGAGCACAGAACCCGGTGCACCCGGCGCTTGGGCTGACAATCCCGGAGTACCTAAGTTCAACCATCCTGCCCTCAAGGTTCCTAAGAAGGATGCCTCACTTCAGGATCCGAACTGTGTTCTGAATCTTCTTGCCAAGCATTATGACCGGTACACACTGCAGAAAGTCAGTGAGGTAACCGGTATTAAACCTGAACTGCTTGAAGAAGTCTATAAGACCTATGCAGCTTCCGGCGCCCCCGAAAAGAGCGGCACAATCCTGTATGCGCTCGGCCAGACTCAGCACTCCTACGGCAGCCAGAACTGCCGCGCCATGTGCATCATCCAGCTGCTCTTAGGCAACGTCGGTGTTGCAGGAGGCGGTATTAACGCCCTCCGCGGCGAACCGAACGTTCAGGGCTCTACCGACGTCGGCGCCACCATGGACTACGCTCCGGGCTACCTCGCTTGGCCGATCCAGCAGAACCATCCGACATTGGATGCCTACCTTTCTAAAGAAACCTATGCCGACGGCTACTACATGAACAAGCCGAAGTTCATGGTTTCCATGCTGAAAGAATGGTATGGCGACAACGCCACAGCAGAAAACAACTACTGCTATGACCTTCTGCCGAAACGCTCCCTGAAGCACAACGACTCCACGATCCCGACTTTCCATTACATGGCAGAAAACCAGATCAAGGGTTACTTGGTTTGGGGTATGAACCCGGCTCATTCCGAACCGAACACCAAGTACTGCCGCGAAGTTCTCGGCAAGCTTGACTGGATGATCGTTGCTGACTGGTTCGCAACTGAAACTGCTACCTTCTGGAAAGCTCCGGGCATGAAGCCTGAAGAAATTCAGACAACCGTCTACATGCTGCCGGCAGCCCTGATTTACGAAAAAGAAGGTTCTATCGCCAACTCCGGCCGCTGGCTGCAGTGGCGTCAGAAAGCCGTTGAACCGGCAGGACAGGCTAAGAGCGACTTCGAAATCATGACTCGCCTCTTCAACCGTATCGCTCAGCTGTATCGTCAGGAAGGCGGCGTCAATCCTGACCAGGTTACCAAAGTCAACTGGGATTACCGCAATCCGCAGGGTCAGCTCGATATCAAGGCAGTTGCTCACGCCATTAACGGCTACAACACCAAGACCGGCAAACTGCTGAAGGGCTACGGCGAACTCACAGCCGACGGCGACACAGCCTGCGGCATGTGGATTTACGGCGGCTACTTCAACAACGAAAACGAGAAATGGGATGCCATGGCTCAGCCCTGCACCCGCCGCTCTCTGGCTGATCCATCCGGATTGGGCCTTTACAGCGAATTCTCCTTCTCTTGGCCTGCCAACCGTCGAATCCTCTACAACCGTGCGTCTGCCGACATGAACGGCAAACCTTGGAACCCCAAGAAGATGCTGGTTGAATGGAACGGCTCCCGCTGGATCAACAATGACGTCGGCGACTTCGTTGAAACCCGTGTTGAAGACGGTAAGGTTGTTCCGGTTCCGCCGAACAACAAGGCCTTCTTCATGACTTGGGAACAGGACGCCCGCTTGTTCAGCTACCCGATGAAAGACGGTCCTCTGCCCGAACACTATGAACCGTACGAGTCTCCGACGAAGAACGTGATGAACGGCCGTCAGGACAGCCCGATGGTTCAGTTCACAAAGTGGAAAGAGTCCGTCAAACGCGGCAACAGCGAAGAGTTCCCGATCGTTGCAACGTCTTACTCCGTCTGCGAACACTGGCAGTCCGGTACACAGACCCGCAACATTCCGTGGCTCGTCGAAATCATGCCGAGACCTTTCGTTGAAATTTCCGAAGAACTGGCTAAAGAAAAAGGCATTAAGAACGGCGATGAAATCCGTGTCTGGAACAATCGCGGCTCCATTAAGGCCTTTGCGATGGTTACCGTCCGCTACCAGCCACTTGAAATTAACGGCAAGAAGACGCATACCATCGGTTTGATTCACCACTGGAGCTGGGCATCTGCCTATGCTACCGGCGATACCATGAACGACCTTTCTCCGAACGTAGGCGATCCGAACTCCTACATTCCTGAATACAAGGCCTTCCTGGTCAACGTTGAAAAAGCCAAATAATTCGGAGGATCTGTAATGTCTATCTACACAAGAAAAGAGATGGCGATGCTTTACGATGCCTCCAAGTGCACAGGATGCAAAGGATGCCAAGTCGCCTGTAAACAATGGAACGTTCTGTATTCCAATCTCGGAATGAACGCCTTCCCGTTCTCCGGAAGCTACCAGAACCCTGAAGACCTCAACGGCAGCAACCGTCTGGTCATGACCTTCAAAGAAAAGAAGTCTGACAACCAGCTGCGTCCCGTTGAATGGGCCTTTGGCCGCCGTTCCTGCTTCCACTGCACCAACGCCGGCTGCGTTACGGTCTGCCCGACCGGCTGCTTAAAGTACGAAGAAAACGGTGTGGTTTCCGTTTCTCCGGAAAAATGCATCGGCTGCCGCTACTGCGAAATGGCCTGTCCGTTTGACGTTCCCCGTTACTACGGCGACGAACCCAAGATCGACAAGTGCACGATGTGCTGGGATCGTTTGGAAAACGGCATGCTTCCTGCCTGCGTCAAGACATGCCAGCCGGGTGCGCTGCACTTCGGCCCGCGAGACGAGATGATCAAACTCGGCAAAGAACGCGTTGAATTCCTAAAGTCCCGCGGCTACGATAAAGCTGAGCTTTACGGCGAAAACGAATGCGGCGGCCTGCATATTCTTCAGGTCTGCAAGTTCGGTGCCGAAGCTCAGGGCCTCATCAAGGGTGCACAGCCGAGCCCGCTCGCCACACTGAGCAAACTCGCTCAGCCGGGCGCCGGATTGGCAGCTGCTGCTACCGTAGCCGGTTTGGCCGTGTCCTTCGTTGCCGCCTTGGGCTACCGTCGTAAGAAGATGACGATCGAAGAGGCCAAGGAACATTGGACACCTGCTCAGCGTAAACGCGGTGAAGAATATCTCCGAGAAGCTAAGAAAGAAGCTGCTGAGCAAGAACGCAGAGAAAATGCAGAGTAAAGAGGACCACCATGATTACTAAATACATCAAGCGCCATTCCGTATTGGCACGAATCACGCACGGTGTTGTAGCGATTTCCTGCATCCTGCTTGCGATTTCCGGCCTGTTCGTTCTGATCACCGCCTGGAATAACGGCGTGGGCAGTGAGTTCACCATCGCGATGCGCTGGACACACAGACTGCTTGCCATCCCGTTCATCCTGATACCGCTTTTAGCGATCATCATTTCTCCGAAAGGTTTTGTTCATCTCTTTAAGAACAACATCTTCGGTAAATGGGATGCTGACGACCGCGCTTTCGCCATGCGCTTCCTTCCTTATCTTTTCGCTCCCGGCAAGGTTCACATGCCTCCGCAGCGTGAAGTTAAGTCTCTGCAGCGTGTTGCCGACGGCACCCTGCTCTTTGCAGGCGTCTTCGCAGCAATCTCGGGTATGATCCTGTGGCTCAATACCGGCCTTCTGCCGGGCGGAGAATGGGCTTACCACTTCTCTCAGTCCACACTTCTCACAGCTAAGATCGTCCACGACATCTCCTTCATCGTGATCATCGTCTTCGGTCTCGGCCACATCTACCTCGGTGCCGGCATCTTCGAACCGTATCACGGCACGCTGAACCTGATGTTCGGCAACGGCAAGATCAAAGAAGCCGATGCCGCTTATCACTGGGGCTACTGGGCCAACAATGAACTGGCTATCGGTAAGAATGTCGTAGAAGTTAAAGACGGCGAAAAGAAACGCGGTGATACCGCCTCCGAAGGTTGGGAGAAATAATCAACTACAAATCAGCGCCCGGTTTCGGGCGCTGAATACGGAGCTTGGATCCTCGGTCAGAAATGGCCGAGGATTTTTTGCGTTTACCCAGAGACTCTTTATCTACAACCTGCCTGATCACTCAGTGGAGCTAGACCATATTTTTTTTTGCTTTAGCTTACTCTCGGTTCTCAGTTTCAATTTTGTTAGTTTCCGCGAGATGTTTGCATAGTCAAACCTCAATGGCGGCTTGTCCTTGTTGAGATCTTTACAGAGGGAACACAAAGAGGTTTGTTCGACGAACATTGTACTATCGAGAGAGCCATTTTTCTTGTCCCTAACTGCTCAGAGCTTTCTTTGTTCAATGCAAGGTATTGCCTGCTAGCTTGGGATTCATGCTCCCGGTTCGTAATGTTGGTGAATCTTGATCACCATATAAGGTCTTATCTGTCTTTAGGCTCTTTAAACATCCTAAACGTCGGATAAAGGTCACATCAGATTTCTATGGACTGACCTTTAGCTGATACTGCGGCTTCTCTTCAAATCCCGGTATCCCCAGCAATGTAAAGAACAATCGGTCACGTTTCGTATCTCCGCTTCTCTGTGTAACGGTCCCAACCTCACTCTTTAGGCTCGTCAATTCAATGCAGTCGAACCAGTCGATTAAACTTTGCATTGATTGTTTTTTCAGCCATTTGAGCAGGTCGGCGTTCTGATCTTTGTCCTTTTCTGCAAGCTTTTTGTCGCAGAGGCTCAACTCAAGTTTTTCTTTGAGTTCCTTTATCTTCGTGTGCAGGAAGCACTGATATCCAAGCCCAACAAATTGACAGAACATACGTCCTTTGAGGGTATCTCCGTCCCAGACGCGGGTGCGCGTACCGTCCAGACGATTTTTCGTGTCCTTAAACGCTTCTTCAATCTTTTCACGTAAACGGTACTTTCTTAGGGCCTCGAAGCAGTCCTCAGCTTTGTTGGAGACAAGGGCAAAGTAGCCGTAATCTTTCCTGGCCTGAGCGTAGGCGTCTTCGTTTATCGTAACTTTGAGCTTGCCGCCTCTGCCGAGCCGGCTTGTGTTGAGATATTTTTCTACCTTCTTCTGAGCTGATTCACTGAGCTCATCCCACAGGCCTTTTTCAATATCGTTCTTTAGGGACATAAGATCTGTCGCAAGGCGTTTTTCATCCTCTC
>LARN01000047.1 GCA_000980495.1 Acinetobacter sp. N54.MGS-139
GATTCCGGTGGCTTTATCCACACCAATGTGCATCTTCATTCCGAAGTGCCAGTTGCTGCCTTTCTTCGCTGAACGCATTTCAGGATCTCGCTTTTTGTCAGCGTTTTTCGTCGAACTCGGTGCTTCAATAAAAGAGCCGTCAACAATCGTGCCCTTGCTGAACAGAAGCCCCCTGGCGGTAAGCTGCTGCTTGAACAAATCAAAGACTTGTTTGTCCAGAACGTTTTTCTCAAGGAGATGACGGAAACGTAGGATCGTGGTCTCATCGGGACATTTTGAATCCATCGTCAGACCGACAAAGCGGCGGCATGCGAACGAGTCGTGAAGCGTCTCCTCACACATGGGATCAGAAAGGTTATAAACCAGCTGAAGGAAATGAATGCGGATCATGAGTTCCAGAGGATAAGGCTGAGCGCCGCGTTTGCCTTCACTGTAATAAGGGCCTATCAAAGATTTCAAGTCCTGCCAAGGAATGATGCGGTCTAAAGTCTCCAGGAACTTTGTTCTTCTGGCACCGCCCAGCTGCGGTGAGGTTTCTGCAAATAAATCAGCGAATGTGGGGGCTTTAATCTTCATAGTCACACTTTCCGGTAGTGTGCTAATTATAGCATATCACCCACCTTTTGTGCAGAGGTTCCTTAGATATTCAGGACAGCGCTGTATATATCTTGGACAAGAAGGGTGCGCCTATCTACGCGACCGATCATGTTAATTCTCCGGAACCCTTGATTCCTTCCAAGGTTTTAAAAGAACTCGTCGCAAATAAAGAAAACGCTCAGGTTTTATCCAGGAACGATGCGTCTGATTTAGTCGGCGCGATCAGAGAGATACCGGGGCTTGGCTGGTACGTCGGTGTTTTTAAGAAGGAAGAGGATAGAGAATCAGCAATCATCTCGATGGCGGCGACAAACAGCCTGATCTTCTTCTTCCTTTTGCTAGTAACGTTTATTTTGGCTTCCTACTCTGTTCGTCCCTTGACCGAGTCTGTTAATAAACTCATTGAGCAGGTGAGAGAAGGCAAGACCGTTCCGACTGAAGCGGAAAAAGTCCATCATCCCGAAGAACTCGTTGAGCTTCAGAAAGCTTTCTGTCGCTTGTTGGTGAAATTGAAATCTCACCAGAAATCTGAAGGCGCGCTTAGTGAACTGAGCGAATCTGATGTCCAAAAAGAAGTCGAGCTTCTTAAAGAACAATATGAATTCCGGCAGGCGCTGATTACCCTTCTGCCGTCTCCGATGGCCATTGTGGATGAAAACGGCTTTGTTCGTTTCTTAAATCAGTCCGCCTCTAAGTTCTTTGACAAAGCAGTAGCCGGAGCGAATTTCGCTCAAATGCTCAAAGAAAAGTTTGAAGAAGACAATTTCGGATTTAACCTTCACGGCATGTCAGAAGAAAAAATCCTCAAGACCAAGGATACGAGGGAGGATTTCCTGCTTCAGAGAAGAGAGTTGCCGCCGATCAAAGGAACACGACGCAGTGTTTACTTACTTTCGCCGTTCAAAGAACCCGACTGGAATTCGAAATAAGACACGCCTAAAGAAGGCAGGAACTTTTCCAGCACATCTTTCACCGAGAGGATGAGGCTTCGGTCATTGGTGCATGGGTGGCAGTCAATATGTTCCGCGTTCAAGATTCTGCTGTCGATGTAGAGCGAAATTTCTTTGTTTTGATCAAAGATCAGACCAAGTAAAGAAACGGCGCCCGGGAAGGTGTGCATGAGTCGGGACAAATCCTCGGGAGAGGCAAAAGAAAGGTGACTGCTTTTCAAAAATGCGGCCGCTTGTTTGGCATTAAATCGTTCTTCCCCGGGTATCACAAAGAGAAAAAATTGTTTCTTATTCTTAACTAAAAGCGTCTTACAGCACGTAGAACCAAACTCTTTTGCAATTTTTAACCCTTCCTCACACGTCGTGATGGGTAAGTGATTCAAGGCTTTGAACGGAATGTTGTGTGTACGAAGAAAGTCCTCAACTTCTTGGGTAGTGTTGTCCATAAGAGCCTGTAAGATTTTGTGTCCGTTTTGGAAAGTATTATATAGATGCGGTATACACTTACGACAAATTATCAGCCTAACCAAGTGAGAAACTTATGGCAGCAGCAGAAATCGGTTCGTTTCCGCCCGGCGTGAAACGCTTTTTTCTTTTAGGGGCACCAATTATTGCCCTTATTATTTATTGGATCCTTCCGAACACTTATACGGATATCCATAACCAAGTCCTTCCTTTTAATCCTCACGCCAAAGCTTGTTTGGCCGTCGTGGTTTGGATGGTCCTTTGGTGGCTTTTTGAACCGGTCCCGATTCCGGTGACTTCGCTTCTTCCCATTCCGCTCTTTCCCCTATTAGGGATCGCTAAACCTGCGCAGGCAATGGCGCCGTACGCATCAGGTACGATTTTCCTGTTCATGGGCGGTTTTATTCTGGCGATTGCCGTTCAGCGCTGGCGTCTGGATAAGCGCATTGCTTTAACCACATTAAAACTCGTAGGTACCAAGGCGCCTGCGATTGTGGGCGGTTTCCTCTTGGCGAGCGGTGTGCTTTCCATGTGGGTATCCAACACGGCAACCGCGGCCATGATGGTTCCGATTGCGATGGCCGTTCTTTCCTTAGTGCGAGCTAAAAAAGCCGGCGGTCCGATCGATCAGGAAGAAGAAAACTTCAGCGTCGCCATGCTGCTTGCCGTTGCCTATGGTGCCTCTATCGGCGGTATGGCCACCATCATCGGTTCGCCTCCTAACGGCATCTTTGCGCGTTTCATGGAACAGAACTACAACGATCCGATTTCGCTCGCTCATTGGATGAAGTACGGCATGCCGCTGACGCTCATCCTTCTGCCGCTCTGCTGGCTGCTTCTGACCAAGGTGCTTTTCCGTAAGACCATGAAGGAAATCGAAGGCGGCGCTCAATGGGTCCAGTCCGAATTGAATAAATTAGGGCCGATCGGCAAAGGCGAAATGATCGTTCTGATCGTCTTCTGCTCTGCGATCCTTTTGTGGTCCTTCGGCGGTGTGTTAAGAGGTCTGGATTTCGGCGGCACAAGGCCGTTTGCTTCGCTCTCTGACGCCGCAATTGCGATGATCTGCGCCATTGTCCTCTTCTGCATCCCTGTGAACAGAGACCATATGGTTTTGGATTGGTCGGATATGAAAGAGCTGCCCTGGGGCGTTCTGCTCTTGTTTGGCGGCGGTCTTTCCATGGCTGCCGGCCTGCAGATTACGGAATGCGGCCAGATTATCAGCGCTAATGCCGGTATTTTGGCCGGACTTCCGCGCTGGGCGGTTCTTATCGGTGTGAGCTTGCTCGTAATGTTGGCCAGTAACTTCACGTCCAACACGGCGCTTGCCGCAACGCTTATGCCGCTCTTGGCTTCTGCTGCTGTGCCGATGGGCGTGCCGGCACAGCAGCTGCTGATGGTGACGGCTCTGTCTGCATCCTGTGCATTCATGATGCCGGTCGGAACACCGCCGAATGCAATTGTGTTCAGTACCGGACGCATCAAGATCATGCAGATGGTTTCTGCCGGTGCGGTTCTGACGATTGTCTCAGTCGTCGTGATCGGATTGTTTGCAGCAACGTTTATCAACTAATGGGTTGAAATCGCAGAGGGAGGCCCCAGAGCCTCCCTTAAATTTTTGTTGCAAAGCCAGCGCTGACGGCCGAATGAAGTGCGGCCGTTTGGTAAAATACGGCCTTCGATCAAGGCTTCCAAATGATTCCAAGACTTAAATTGGTGAACGTCACCAAGCGATACGGGTCCACTGTTGCGAATGACGCAATATCGCTTGAGGTGATGCCGGGTGAAATTCTGTCCGTGCTCGGAGAAAACGGAGCAGGCAAAAGTACCCTGATGAAGATTATCTTCGGATCTGTCACGCCCGATGAGGGCGAGATTTATTTTGACGGACGAAAAGTTAATATCTCGTCTCCTGCGGACGCGCGCGAACTCGGAATCGCGATGGTGTTTCAGCACTTTGTCTTGTTTGAGACACTGACTGCTAAAGAAAATATTCTTTTGGGAATGCCTGAAGGCACAGATCCTAAAGAATTAGAAAAAGAGATTATTGAAAAAAGCCGCCATTACGGCATCGAAGTTGATCCGAACGCGATTGTTAATGATCTCTCCATGGGCGAGCGGCAAAGAGTGGAAATTCTCCGCGCGCTATTAACCAATCCGAAGCTTTTGATTCTTGATGAACCGACCTCGGTTCTTTCTCCTCTCGCGCTACAGGCCCTCTTTAAAACCCTGCGCCAGCTGTCTTCCGAAGGCGTTTCCATCATCTTCATTACGCATAAGCTCAATGAAATTCGTGAACTTTCCAAACACTGTACGGTGATTCGCAGCGGTGAGGTGGCAGCCAACATCAATCCTCAGGAAATGACCGAGCAGGAGCTCGCCAAGCTTATGATCGGCAGCGACCTTCCTGAAATCATGTCTCGACCGGAAATCAAACCGCATCCCGGTTTGGAAGTCTGTTTCCAAGGTGAAGAGGTTGGCTTTAAGAGCCGCTACCCGCTCTACGGCAAGATTAACGTTCCCTGCGGCCGAATCGTCGGCGTGGCCGGTATCTCCGGAAACGGCCAGGCAGAGCTTATGAAGGCAATCAGCGGCGAAGTACTGCTGCCCAAAAACTGTATTTCTATCGTCGGCTCTTTTGCCGGAGACCTTCGCGTTAAACACAGACGCGCTTTAGGTCTGCGCTATGTGCCCGAACAGCGCTTGGGTGAAGCGACTGTTCCGGAAATGTCCTTGGAAAGCAACACGCTGCTGACCAGTAATTTGTTCTTAGCCAAAGGTTTTATGCGCAACAAGATGATCGCGCGCTTTACGCGTTCGATTATTGAAAAATTCCATGTCCGCTGCGGCGGTCCCAAAGCTCCGGCTGAAAGCCTTTCCGGCGGAAATCTGCAGAAATTTATTGTGGGTCGAGAGCTGCTTCATAACCCGAAGGTGATGGTTTTGAATCAGCCGACTTGGGGTGTGGACGCGGGCGCCGCAACGCTTATCCGCAATGCCTTAATCCTTCAGAGGAGCGGCGGGAGCGCGATTTTAGTGGTCAGTGAAGAACTCGACGAACTGTTTGAAATTTGTGATGAGTTGGTTGTGATGAGCGAAGGCAAAATTTCTCCTCAAGTCAAAACAAAAGATGTCAGCGTTGAAGAGATAGGACGATGGATGTCCGGTCTTTGGCCTGATGCTAAGGAGTCGTGATGAATTTTCCTTTAGCACTCTATAACCGCCAGCGTCCGAGCCGCTTTCTTTCTGCGGCGTCTCCGTTTATAGCGGTTCTCTTGACGCTTTTGATCGGATGCTTGATTTTTGCCGGGATGGGCAAAGATCCGATGCATTCCATGTACGTGTTTATTGTCGAGCCTTTGCTCACACTGCGGGGCTGGGGAGAGTTGGGCGTAAAAATGACGCCGCTCATTCTCTGTGCATTGGGCCTATTGGTTTGCTACCGAGCAAACGTGTGGAACATCGGTGCGGAAGGCCAATTAATTGTCGGCGCGCTTGCCGGCGGCGTGGTTGCATTGCAGGCTAGCTCCGAAGCCTCTCAGCTCTACATGATTTGGGTCATCCTGGCTGCGATGGTCGGCGGTGCGTTATACGCCGGCATCGTGGCCTGGCTCAAAGACAAATGCAATGCCAATGAAATCTTAGTTTCTCTGATGCTCGTCTATATTGCCGAGCTTTTCCTTTCCTGGGCGGTTCAGTCCCCGCTGCGAGATCCTCAGGGCTTGGGATTCCCGCAAAGTCCGATGTTTGAGATGGCAGCCACGCTCCCGATCATGATTCCGGGTACCCGAATGCACTGGGGTGGGGCTCTCGTTTGCTTTGCCTTGTTCGGCATCTGGCTCATCATGTCGAAGATGTTTATCGGTTTCCAGGTGCGCGTTTCCGGCATGGCGCCTAAGGCAGCTGCTTACGCGGGCTTCTCCAATCGAGCCATTATTTATTTTGTGTTGCTTCTTTCCGGTGCTTTAGCCGGATTGGCCGGTGTGATCGAAATCTGCGGTCCGATCGGACAGCTCACGCCCAAGATCTCCCCGGGATACGGCTTTGCCGCGATTATTGTGGCTTTTGTGGGGCGCTTAAAACCACTCGGAACCATTCCTGCAGCTTTCATCATGGCGCTCTTTTACCTCGGCGGTGAACTAGCCCAGTCCAGACTCGGAACGCCGGCTGCTTTGACGGGTGTGTTCCAAGGTCTCTTGCTCTTCAGCATCATGGCTTGTGATTCTCTGATTTTCTGCAAATTAAAGTGGGTCGGATTTAATTCCGCGAAGGGGGCCGCATGAGTGTTGCAGCTTCTTTAATTGCCACGACGATGAATGCAAGCACACCGCTGCTGCTTGCAGCGCTGGGAATTTTGGTTGCCGAACGCTCCGGCGTCCTGAACTTAGGCGTCGAAGGCATCATGCTGATGGCGGCCATCGCAGGCTACATGGCAACGGTTGAGACCGGAAGTTTTGCGGTCGGATTTATTGCTGCCGTTGCAGTGGGTATTTTGTTTGCACTGTTCTTTGCCATTTTCGCTGTGGGCTTAAGGGCCAATCAGCAGGCATCCGGCTTGGGTGTAGCGATTTTCGGCGGTGGCTTATCCGCCTACATCGGCATTCCTTATCAAGGCGCCGTGCTCCCTGAAAGAGCGGCTGACGGCATTCCGTTCTTAGACCAGATCCCTTTCCTCGGACAAGCTTTTTTCAGCCAGCATTGGATCGTTTATTTGTCCTTGCTCATGATTCCGGCTGTTTGGTATTTCTTGTTCAGAACCAGGCCCGGGCTGGTCGTGAGGGCCGTCGGAGAATCGCCGTTTTCAGCAAACGCTTTGGGATACTCGGTTCCGATGATTCGATGCGCGACGCTGGCTTTCAGCGGAGCCTGTATCGGGCTTTCCGGCGCTTATTTGTCGCTCATCTATACACCCTTATGGGTGGAAGGCATGATTGCCGGCAGAGGCTGGATTGCGCTGGCGCTGGTGACCTTCGGTACTTGGCGTCCGTTCAGAGTGTTCTTAGGCGCGTACTTGTTCGGCGGCATGACCATGCTGCAGATGAATCTTCAGAGTATCGGAATTTCCGTTCCGACTCAGTTTATTTCCATGGCGCCTTATGCGGCGACGATTATCGTTTTGGCGCTGATTTCGAGAAATCCGACTTGGATTCGTCTGAACATGCCGGCTTCTCTCGGAAAGCCGTTTAACCCGCATTGATGATTTTTGTTTACCTTTCTTTAAAGGAGAAAGACAGTGAAGATGTCTTTAAAACTGGTTGCAGCTGCGGCTGCTGTTGCTTCCGCTTTTGCTTTGAGCGCCTGCGGAGACAAAAAAGAAGCTGCCCCGGCTAAACCGGCAACACCGGCAGCTCCTGCCGCTCAGTCCAAGGCAGCTGAACCCCTGAAAGTCGGTTTTGTGTATGTGGCTCCGATTGCGGACGTTGGCTATACAAAACAACATGACATCGGCCGTATCTACGCTATTGATAAGGTAGGTAAAGATAAAGTCACGACGACATTCGTGGAGAATGTTCCTGAAACTGCTGACGCAGAACGAGTTATTCGTCAGATGGTTGCCGACGGCAACAAGCTGATTTTCGGAACCAGCTTCGGCTACATGAACTACATGCAGAAGCTTGCTAAAGAATACCCGGATGTGAAATTCGAGCATGCCACCGGTTACAAGACTGCGCCCAACATGACGAATTACAATATTCGCTTCTACGAAGGCCGCTATCTGGCCGGTATGCTTGCCGGCGGTGCAACTAAGAGCAACATCATCGGTTATGTCGCTCCGTTCCCGATTCCTGAAGTTCTGCAGGGTATCAACGCCTTTACATTGGGTGCCAAATCCGTTAATCCGAATATTCAGGTAAAGGTGATTTGGACCAACGCTTGGTACGATCCTCCCAAAGACACCGACTCTGCCAAGACTCTGTTGGGTCAAGGGGCGGACATTCTCACTCAGCACACCAATACCAGTGCTGTAGCGAGTGCTGCTGAAGCTGCAGGAAAAATGGTTATTCCGTACAACAGCGACATGAAGTCTGTTGCTCCGAATGCCCAGATTGCTGCTCTTGTGCTGAATTGGGGACCGTACTACGCCAAGAAGATCCAGCAGATGATTGACGACAAGTGGGATCCGACACCGGTTTGGATGCACTACAAAGACGGCGCAATGTCTCTTGAAGGAGTTCGCACCGATAAGATTCCTGCCGATATCGTGAAGAAGATGGAAGAAGTGAAGGCCAAGATCGAGAGCGGTGAATTCCATCCGTTTACGGGTCCGATCAAGACCAACGACGGCAAAGAAGCTGCTAAGGCAGGCGAAGTTCTGAAGGATGACCAGCTTCAGACGATGAATTACTATGTTGACGGTGTGATCGGAAAGGTTCCCAACTAATCTGATTCGACGTTAATTCAAGCGAAGGCTCGGCATTTTGTCGAGCCTTTGTGATTTTCAAGACTGTGAAAGTTGTGGTCTTTTTCTCATAGAAAAGCGCGAGGTGCTATTTTGGCTCGCTTAACACATAGACGACTATGCCGGAATGAGCCAGCTCCGCCCCTCTCGGGAGAATAAAATCCGTCAAACCGGAATCCGAGCTTTCTGGAACCAGTCGAAAACCTCTCTCGGAAGCAGTAAATCTTCGAAGTGTTTTTTTCCCTGCGTATTCAAGAAGAACGATATTGCCGACCTGGGCTTTTGCTTTCTTTCTGAGAAAAAGAACGGTTCCCTCATGAATTCCGGCTCGATCCATTGAATTATCGGGGGCCTTTTCCACAGAGATCTCTTCTGCAGGGATGGGGAGCGAATTGAAAACATCATCTGCAATTTTTGTCGGAGACGGTTTTGTCGTGGTTGCAATTTGGGAACGAATCCAGGAAGATCCGCCTAACCTCTTTAATTGAATCAAAAGATCTTCGGTCAGAATGACAGTCGTTGTTTTTGCACCGATAAGGGGCTTGCGTCCGGCACCGGGTCGTGCGCCGCCTTTTTTCTTTGCAGGCGTTTTATTCTCAGTATCGGTCATAACAATAATTCGTACCAAAAATGGAAATTGTCTCAACTGCGACAAACGATTACGCGTTACAGGATAGGCTATTTCTAGGATTAACGTGTAAAAGACTGAGATATTTGTGGAAATGATCGAAAATATGTGAAAAAGACCACAGATTAAATTAAAGAGGCGGATCGAATATGGCTGAATACATGAGAAATGCTCTGTTTGGATTAGCAGTCGGAGATGCATTAGGTGTACCTCATGAGAAGAAACCGAGAGGCTCTTTCAAATGTGTGGGATGGGATTACACGCCTGAACCGGATCGAAAAAGAATGTGGTCGGATGACACGGCGCTGACGCTTGCAGAACTCGACAGCTTCGGGATTCTCAAAAAAGTGGATTTTGATGCCGTCATGCAGAACTTTATGGAATGGTTTCTGATGGGCAAATTTTCTTGTACCGGACGCTGCTTCGGAGCAGGAAAGAGTACGGTTCACTCGATTAAGAATTATTGCTATGGGAAAAAGGCAATTGACTGCGGTTCAAAGGACATTATGTCCAACGGCAACGGTGCTCTGATGAGAATTATGCCGTTTTGTCTTTTGAAAGAAGAATACCGTAGAACCTTTAATTTCGACGACGCCGTAGGTATGACGCACAGGCATCCGATAAACCTTGCTGCCTGCCGCTTTTTTGATGTATTGGTCAACGCGATTGTTCAAGGCTCGGATCTGAAAACTGGTTACGAAACTGCCAAGAAATCGTTGTCCGAAGAGGAAAGAGAGCTAATTCAGCTGCCGTCTTTTGGAGACTTAAGTGAGCGCCCCGAAAGTGAAATTAAATCCGGCCGCTTCGTGCTGGATACTTTGTGGGCCGCCCTTTGGTGTGTAGAAAAGACCACAAATTATCGAGATGCCGTTTTGAAAGCCGTTGATCTCGGAGATGATTCCGACACGACGGCTTCTGTGGCCGGCGGAATAGCCGGGTTAACCTACGGAATCGGGGGAGAAAAAGGCGTTCCGACCAATTGGATAGAGCAGTTGGCTTGCCAGGATTGGCTGGCGGGTGCGGCAGAAAAGACGGCGGAAATGACTTATTGAAGTATGGATAATCGGCTAAAAATATGTAGAAAAGACCACAACTTTCAAGACTTTTGCCTCGGCAGCTTCGGGTATCTGAAGTTTGACCGAAAAACGATCGGATCCACAGCGGCAGGCCGCCAAATATGAGAAAAAGACCACAATCCTGAATGGAATTTGTGGTCTTTTTCACACGGAAAGAGTTTCCGCGAATGAGCAAGCTCAGATCTTATCTCGCGCCGCTGGCCTGAAGAGCAATAGCGGCATGCTTACGGCCTTCGACAACTTCTTTACGAAGCTGACCGCTCGGGTGGAAGGAAACTACCTGGCGGGCCTTAATAATGGCGGATTCGCCGGACTTAGGATTACGTCCCGGACGCTCGCTTTTCTGCTTGATGGAAAAAACACCGAAGTTGGAAAGCTTCAGTTCTTCGCCGCGAACGAGGCATTCAAGAGCCTCATCGAAGAAAAGATCCACGATTTCCTTGCAGAAACGTTTAGGGAGCCCAAACTGTTCATAGATAACATCGGCAAGATGACTTTTGGTCAGCGTATCGCCTTCCTTGAGCAGGGTGCCAAGGACGAGAGCGGTCTCATCCTTCTGCTGTTCTTTGACAGCCTGTTTAGGTAAGTCTTCCATTTTTTAGTATGTTTTGAAACTGTGAAAATGTTGAATTCTATACCAAAGCTTTGGGGCTGTGTTGTCGTTATTTATTTAATTTACAAAGAAAAAATTCGAAAAACATTGACTTTTTTAATTTGTGATCACCCAGTAAAGCCAGAGCATTTTTTGTGCAAAAAGAGCCTAATCCGGGGAATTTTTGCCGGTCCTAATTTCGGTCTCAGAACGCCAAAAAGCATTCTCCCCTGAGCGGCCTTATACTGGACTATATCTGAAGTTTTGCGTTTCTAGATCTTCATTATTTTAAAAATCCTCAATAAAACATAAGGTTAATGTTGAAATCGAGGGTTTTTTGTGCTAAACTAGATCATTATATATGGAGATCTATCAATGACAAATCCGAAGCTTCCTCCGATTCTGATCAATAAGGCAGGTTCCGTTTATTAC